>NZ_JBQSWK010000005.1:0-169436 GCF_052377065.1 Brachybacterium sp. AOP42-C2-15 | reverse complement strand
ACCTTTCCTCCACAGTGGTCATCCATCCACAATTTCATCCACAATTCCGTCCACAACCTTGGAGGCTATCCACAGATTCCCTGCAGGGGTAGCGGACATTTTCGAATCTACATACGATGGAAGCATGGAATCGACACCGATGGGCCGCGGGGACCACCCCGGCGAGGACACCCCTCGCCGGGACGTGGCGCCGCCGTCGGGAGATGTCCTCGAGGAGGTGCTGGGCCGGTTCAGCGCAATCGAGACCAGTCCTGAGGCCCGCGCGCTCGTCGCCCAGGTCCTGGCCGCGACCCTGATGGCGTTCACCCGCACCCGCTCAGTGCGCGACTCGCTCCCGGATACCGCCCCCGAGAGCGCCGAAGAAGCGCTCGCCGTCCTCGCTGGCGTCGATCAGCTGCGCGCCTCCCTCGCCGCGATCGATGCGTCCTGGCAGGTCGCCGCCGAGGACCGGATCCGGCGCGATGACCTCGCGCGGGGCGTGCCGTCCTCAAAGCAGGGCCGCGGCGCCGGGCAGGAGATCGCGCTCGCCCGCCGGATCTCGCCGTCCACCTCCTCGTTCTCCCTGGCGAAGGCCCGCCGACTGACGCAGAACATGCCCAGTGCGATCGAGCGTCTGTGGGCCGGTGCCATGACTGATCAACAGGCCTCCGCAGTCTCTGGTGCGCTTGACGGTGCCAACGCGGACACCTGCCACAGGGTGGATGACCACCTCCGCGAGCACCCCGAGTTCCTGCAGGGCAAGGGATACAAGCGCTTGCGAAGCGACACTCAGAAGCTGGTTCAGCAACTCGAGCCCGAGACATCCCGCCAGCGTGCGGAGCGTGCCGCTCGCGCCCGGCACGTGCGGATGACTCCCCTGGCTGACGGGATGGCCAGGGTGACCGCCGTACTGCGAGGGGTCGACGCCGCCGGACTGATGAACTCCCTGAATACCCGCGCCGAGTCACTGCGCGTCGCAGGGGCCAAGGCCTCCGTCCCCGCGCTGGAAGCGGATCTGCTGGTCGACGACGTGCTGCGTGGTGGGCAGGCCGAGGAGCCCGGCGATCAACACGTCGAGCCCAGAGATCAGCACGTCACACCCGACGACCAGCACATCACCCCAAGCGACCCGGGCGCAGAGCCTGTCGATCCGGTCCACGAGCCCGGCGCTTCCGAAAAGCCTGAAGAGGCTCGGGAATCCCAAGAAGCCCAGGAAGCCCATGCGGCAGGCGCAGCCCCCGAGGTTGACGCCGCCGAGCAGGCGGCTCCGAGGATGCCCCGCACCCGTCCCGGCCTGGACGTCGGCATCGTCATCTCCGACACCGCACTGCTGGGTCAGGACGATGGCTCCGAGACCGCTGAACTCGAGGGCTACGGCACCATCCCCGCCCACATCATCCGAGACACCCTGCTTGGTCAGCCACCAGGTCACCTTCGAGCCGATGAGGACGAGCATCCCGATGACGTGGTCTCGGCCTTCTACCGTCGGCTGTACCGAAGTCCGCGCACCGGCGATCTGATCGCGATGGAGTCCCGGGCGCGGGTATTCCCCGCCGGTCTCGCCCGGATGATCCGCTGGCGCGACACGACCTGCCGCACCCCCTGGTGCAATGCGAAGATCCGCCACATCGACCACGTCGTCCCGCATCACAAGGGCGGCCCCACCAGCTATGCGAACGGCCAGGGGCTGTGCGTGCGCTGCAATCTGCTCAAGGAGCTCGGCCTGTGGGTGCTCAGCCCGCTGAGCAGTTCCCACGCTGCCGCCGACATGACCGCGGCTGGCAACGCGAATGGGCCTGCGACCGAGACGGGTGCAGCGACCGGGACAGGGGCCGAGGCAGAGACTGGGATCGAGACCGAGACAGGATCCGAGGCAGACGACTCCGGGACAGCTCTCGCCGACCCGTCATCACCGCCGCGAGCCTGGATCTGGAGCAGCCCGCACGGGGCCATGGGCACCTCGTTCACACCGTCACAGCTCACGCCATCTGAATTCACGCCGTGGCCCGGTCCCCCGCCCGAGAAACACAGCGGCGACGAGCCCAAGCACGACGACTCCGAGGACCACAATTCAGCGGACAACCCCGATTGCGGCGATGCCGACGACGAGTCGGAACCGCCGGAGACGCCGACCACCTCGTAGGCCGCTGAGTCCCAGCCTCGCGCTCCAGTGACGAGCAGGTGCGACTCAGCGACCTGCGCTGGCGCGGGTGCCCTGATGGTGGCGCAGCAGCCAGCGACCGTTCTCGCGCACCCACAGCGAACTGCGGTGCACGGTGTCGCCCTGCCCATGGGTCGAGTACTGCAGGAGCACCACGCCGGGGGCGATCTCGTCGGCGATGAACTCTTCCGCCTCGATGGCCTCCAAGGGTGCGAGGTGGGCGAGAATCTCGTCGCGGTCGTAGCGGCGCCCGCTCGCACCGACCTCGCTGAAGTCCGGGTGCAGCAGCTCGGCGGCGCTCGGCGGATCCGCGCGCAACGTCGCGCTGAGCAGTGCGAGCTCGCGTGCGGTGATCTGCTCGAAGTCGGTCGCGCCGGGCGCGTCGGCCACCAGCACCGTCTCCTCGGATGCGGTCGAGCAGCTCGCCGGGGTCGGCTGGGCGGCGGGTTCGTCGAAGAGGCTGAAGAGGTCATCAGCCGGGGCGGCGGCACTGGGCGCGCCCGCGGCGGCCTCCGGAGAGACCTTTGCGGCGGCTGGAGCTGACGGCGCAGCATCCGCGCCGGGATAGCCGGGGCCCACCTGCGGGTCCTGCTTCCTCTGGAAAGCCGTCGCGGCGGCGTTGGCGCGCTTGTCCGCAGCCTCGTTCATGGCATGGCCGGAATGGCCCTTGACCCATTCGAATTCGACGCTGCGCCCGGCGAGGGCACGGTCGATGTCCTTCAACAGCTCGACGTTCAGCACCGGCTTGCCGTCCTTCTTGCGCCAGCCCTTGCGCTTCCAGCCCGGCATCCACTTCGTGACCGAGTTGATGACGTACTGGCTGTCGCACAGGATGTGCAGGTGCTGGTCGGCGTCGACGGCGGTGGCCTCGAGCAGATCGAGCACAGCCTTCAGCTCGCCCATGTTGTTGGTGCCGTGGGGCCACCCGCCCGCACGCCAGGTGTCCTCGTCGATGTACCAGGCCCAGCCGGCCGGGCCGGGATTGCCGAGGGCGGAGCCGTCGGCTGCTGCAGTGATGGTCATGCGCTCAATGCTTCCACAGCAGGCGAGTTCGGCCGGGCACGGCGGGGCCGGTCGCGGCGTTCCTCACCCCGGCCGTGGTCTGCAGTGCCTGGGCGACGCACTTCCCGCCCGGCATCCATCCCACCCAGGCATCTCAGCGCCAGCGAGCGACGGTCATCCCCGGGGTGGTGGGCGGCTGGTCCATCGCGACCATCGCCGCCGGCAGCTCGGCGGCGTCGATCACACGGCCGACGGTCCCTGCCAGATCCAGTCGACCGCTCGCAACATCAGCGAGCAGCTCGCCGTATTCGGCGACGGCGAGGCCGTGACTGCCGAGGATCTGCAGCTCCTGGGCGATCACGCGGCCGATCGGCAGGGCGGGGTCGGCGTCCTCCCCCAGCAGCAGCCCCACCTGCACGTGCCGGCCGCGGGGTCGCAGTGACTCGATCCCCGCGCGGGCGGTCGCGGCGGAGCCGAGCGCATCGAGGCTGACGTGAGCGCCGCCACCGGTCACCTCCCGCACCCGGGCGGCGATGTCCGGCGACGAGGTCAGCGCAGCGGCGCCGAGAGCCTCGGCAGCGGCAAGGGCGCGGGGCGAGACGTCGACCGCGACCACCTCGGCGCCCGCGGCGAGCGCGACCATCACGCAGGCCAGGCCCAGCCCGCCGCAGCCGAACACGACGACCTGCTCCCCCGGCTGCACGTCGGCCTGTGCACGCACAGCGTGGTGGGCGGTGCCCACCCGGCAGCCGAGCCCGGCGGCGAGGGTCATGTCGATCCCGTCGGGAAGGGCGACGAGGTTGTGGTCGGCCTCGATCACGACCACCTGCTCGGCCCAGGATCCCGGCAAGTCGAAACCGGGCTGGCGCTGCTGGGGACACACCTGCGGGGCGCCCGCGAGGCACTGCTCGCACTGCCCGCAGGCGAGGATGAACGGGGCGGTGACGCGGTCACCGGGCGCGAAGCGGGTCACCTCCTCCCCGACTTCGGCGACGACGCCGGCGAACTCATGGCCGGGGATGTGCGGCAGCTGCACGGAATCGTCGTGTCCCTGCCAGGCGTGCCAGTCGCTGCGGCACACGCCGGTGGCGTGCACGGTGACGACTGCGCCGCGGGGCGGGCAGACGGGGCTCGGTACCTCGACCAGCTCGGGCGTTCCTCGGTAGGTCTCGAAGCGGACTGCTCTCATCGGGTGCTCCTCAGACCAGTCGGCCGACAGGCTTCTCGAACGTGCCGTAGACAGCGTCGCGGGCGAAGCCGAGGGCGTCGTAGAGGCGGGTCGCACCGGTGAGGGACTCGGCGTCGACCTCGAGCTCTGCCTTGGCATATCCGGCGTCGGCCGCCGCGGTGAGGGTGCGGGCGATGACCGCCCGCGCAAGGCCCCTGCCACGTGCCCCGGGGCGGGTGCCCACCAGTGCGATGTGCAGCACGCCGGGCTTGTCCTCCGAGGTGATGACGTAGGCGAGCACGGTGCCCTCCGCGTCGAGCGCGATGCTGGAGAGCTCGCGACGAGCGGTGTGGGAGGACCACCAGATGTTCCAGCGCTCCGGCGGGACCGGAGCCGAGCCCCAATGGTCGTCGAAGGCATCGATATGGGCGAGCCGGGTGGCCTCGGCGTGATCGTGCTCGGGCGCGATCACCTGCACCTGCTCCCGCTCGAAGGAGGGAAGCGCCGCCCCGGGGAGGTCGCGGACCATGACGAGCCAGCTGCGGGCCCGGCGGTAGCCGCGCCGTTCGATCAGCGGGCGCACGTCGGCGCCGCCGGTGAGCGGGGCGTCCTCCCGCGCGTCCAGGTCCGGGTCACGGCCTCCGGAGACACGGAAGATCGCGTCGGCCTCCGCGGAGTGACGCTCGGCGGCGAGCTGCGCGGCGCGGCTCTCGGCCCATTCGAACAGCTCCGCACCCAGGCCCTGGCGACGGTGGGCGGGATCGACCCCACCCATCAGCTGGCAGCGCACGCGGCCGTCGCGGTCCAGCGAGGTGTGGACGTCGATGGCGGCGAAGCCGATCAGCTCATCCCCATCGCGGAGCGCGAGGGTGTCCTCGCTCAGATCGAGCCCGGGCATCGTGAGCCATTCCCGGATGCTGGGCTCCTCGGCAGGTTCACCGAGCTCATCCGCCACGTCGATGCGATTCATCAGCGCGGTGAGCGCGGGGACGTCGTCAAGGGTGAGCGGGCTGCGGGTCATCACGGTGTCGGTGGAGGTCACCGGAACAGCGTAGTCGGGTGCCGCGGGCACCGCAGGCAGGCGATGAGATGCCGTTCGACGCCCTCTGCGCGACATCCCGCAGCTCCCCGGATCCGTGCTCTGTGAGTACCGGCTGCACGATCTCGGCGGCGTCGTCGAGGGAGGAGCGGAGACGATTTCCTTGCGGAGGGTGTCGTAAGTGTCCACAAGCGTAAATGTCTACAAGTAAGTACCCGAGCTCGGAGACCTGGTGAGTATTTCTCCATGCGGCATCGATCATTGGGATCAGCAATCATGGTGAGCTCTGGGGAGCAATGACTGGGGAGCAATGAAGGGGGAGGACGCGATCACATGGGTATCGGCGACCACATGAGTCTCGCCAGCTGGAAGGCGAAGCTCCGGACAGTGCCACGATCAGTGCGCCATGAATGATCCCCGATTCCCCCGCCGCGTCATCGCGGGCGTGATCGCATCGCTCGCCCTCACATCCTGTTCACTGCTCGATCCCGAGGAGGTCCCCGTGCCGGCGAAGAACATCGACAAGTCCGCGCAGACCGATCCTGCACCAGTGCAGAAAAGAACCAGAGATCTGCCCGAGGACGCCGAGTTCCTCTGGTACTCGGGGACCCTGGGCTCCGGGGCCCCCGGCCCCTCGACGTACTGGGTCGATGCCCGCCTGAGCACGACTGACCAGGTCATGAACAATTTCCGTGCGCTATGCCCGGACGGGTCCGTGAGCGTGCCGGACGTCGTCGACGAGCTGGCTCAGGAGCTCGGCGAGGAGGACTACGTGGAGTGCCCTGCGGCGGCGGGCGAGATCGCCGTCGACGGGTGGCGGACCCGGGTCTGGCTCGCGCAGGCCTCGCCGGTCATGGTCGTCACCCTGGTGGGCCAGGGCTGAGCCCTCGCCGGGACGTCGGCACGACGCCCCGGCACCGCGATGCTCAGTCCTGCTCGTACGCAGCCGGCTTCTCCTGCACCGCACGCAGTCGGGCGAGGTCGAGCTTGCGGCCGCGGTCGAAGTCGACCACGCCGTTCTTCTCCTGGAAGACGTCCGTCATCTGCGTGTAGCAGTAGCCGAACATGAGCGGGTCCTCGAGCAGCACCCGGGTGAGTCCCTCGAACCGCGTATAGAGCTCTTCCTCGCTGCGCACCCGCTCGCCGTAGCCCCAGGACTCGGCGGCGTTGTTGCCAGCGCGTTCGGCTTCCTGTGCCTCCCGGGCCTCCTGCTCGTTCCACCAGATGCCGCCGTACTCGGAGACGAAATAGGGCTGGCCGGCGAAGGGCAGGGAGAAGGTCCCGTCGGCGAAGGGCATCTCATCCGGGGCGAGCTCGCGACGGTTCGCCCAGGGGGTGCCGTCCGCCAGCCCGGACTGCTCGACGCGGAAGCGCTCCACATCCTGTTCGTAGGAGTGGGAGTCATAGATGTCGGCGCCGCGCACCCGGTGGGAGTAGCCGGAGGCGTCCAGGACCGGGCGGGACGGGTCGGCGAGCTTGGTCGCGTCGTACATCGCCTGGGTGACGTCATCGAGCTGGGTGAGCTGGTCATGCCTCACCTGATGGGTCTCGTTCAGCGGGCACCAGCCGATGATGCTGGGATGGCTGAGATCCCGCTCGACGGCCTCGATCCACTGGCCGATGAACGTCGCAGTGGGCTGCTGGTTGTCGCCCATCGGGCCGTGGCCGGAGATGCCCCAGTCCCCGAACTCGCCCCAGACCAGGTAGCCGTGCAGATCCGCCCAGAACAGCATCCGCTGCTCGAAGACCTTCTGGTGCAGGCGGGCGCCGTTGAACCCGGCCTCGAGGGCGAGGCGGATGTCGGTGGTCATCGCCTCGTCGGCCGGGGAGGTCATGAACGTCTCCTCCCAGTAGCCCTGGTCGAGCACGAGGCGCTGGAAGACCTTCTCACCGTTGATCCGGAACTCGTGGTCGCGCAGGGTGGTCGCGCGCAGGCCCGCATAGGAACGGACCTCATCGAGCACCGCGCCGTCCGCGTCCAGGAGGCGCGCGGTGAGGGAGTACAGCTCCGGGGCACCGGGTCCCCAGATCCGCACCTTATCCTCGGGGATCACCAGCTGGAGGTGCGGGGCGAGATCGAGATCAGCCCGCACCTCGGCGCGTGCGACCTCCTCGCCGCCGGGCACGGAGGCGACGACCTCAAGGCGCGTGCCGCCGGTGGTGCGCGCAAGCGGCGCGGTGAGGGAGAAGGCACGGCCGCCGAGCGAGGGGACGATCCGCAGGGAGCGGATCTCGTCGAGGGGGACGCCCTCGAGCCAGACGCTCTGCCAGATGCCGGTGGTGCGGTGGTAGCTGGCGTGGGTGGCGTGGAACCAGGTGGACTGCTTGCCGCGGGCCTGGGGGACGTCATGCGGGTCGCGGGCACGGACCACGATCTCCACCTCGGAGCCGGGGCCGACGCCGGGCACGCTCGAGAGGTCCGCCGCGAAGGGGGTGAAGCCGCCTCGGTGGCGGGCCACCTCGACACCGTCGGCCCAGACCGTGGTGTCGTGGTCGACGGCCTCGAAGCGCAGGATCGGGCGCAAGCCGTCCCAGTCTGCGGGAATGGTGACGGTGCGCCGATACCAGACGGCGTTCAGAAAATCGCGGTTCCCGATCCCGGAGGCCTCGGTCTCCGGCGCGAAGGGCACGGTGATCGTCTGCGCGAGCTCGCGCTCCAGCAGCCCACGCTCCCGACCGGAGTCGCCCTGGTCGATCTCGAACTGCCAGGTCCCGTTGAGGCTCAGCCAGGCGGGGCGCTGCAACTGGGGCCGCGGATGCTCGGGCCGGGGGACTCCAGCGGCCGACGGCGGGGCGTCCAGGATGGCAGCGAGCTCATCGGCCCGGGCGAACAGGGCGGCGAGCTGCGCGGGCAGGGTGGGGGTCTGAGCGGTCATAGGGCGGCTCCTCGGCACGAGATCGGCACTGATCGGGCGCGTCCAGTCAAGCGCATCTCGCCTGGGATTGCAACGTGGGAATTCAGCCTTCCCGTGGGATGCCCTCGCAATCAATCCTGCTCTCGGACGCCGGTGGATCCGCGCTCGATGAGTCGGTGCCCGACCACCAGTTCCGCGCCGCCTGACGCCGCTCCTCCAGCCTCGGCCAGTGCGGCATCCAGGGCGGCGGAGATCAGGGCCTCGAGGTCCGGGGCCACCGTGGTCAGCGAGGGGGATGCCCAGGTGGCCTCCGGAATGTCATCCCACCCCACCACCGCGACCTGCTCGGGCACGGCGACGCCGCGCTGGGCGAGCGCGCGCAGAGCGCCCAGGGCCAGCAGATCGTTGCCGGCCACCACCGCGTCCACCTCGAGCCCGGCCGCGAGCACGGCCTCCAGCTCTCGCCACCCGGCCTCGCGGCTCCACTTCGTCACGGTGCGGATCAGCTCGGGCACGATCGGCACCCCGGCGAATCGCAGTGCGGCCCGGAATCCGGTGAGGCGGTCGGTGGCCGTGGAGCGGACGGCGCCGTCGCCGCCCAGGAACAGCAGTCGCCGCCTCCCCTGATCGACCAGGTGGCGCACCACGTCGGCGGCTGAGGCGGCATTGTCGATCGCCACATGGGAGACCTCCGGTGCTGCGGGCAGCATCTCGCCCAGCAGCACCACCCGGGGCCCGCCGGAGGGGAGCAGATCGGCCGGCACCAGCGCGGAGGGGGAGATGATCACCGCATCCACGGGCCGGGGCGTGTGGCCGCGCACCAGGGCCCGTTCCGTCGGGGCGCTGCCCAGGGACACCTCGACGCTGACGGTGTACCCCCGGTCGCGAGCCGCGACCTGCATGCGCTCGGCGAGGCGCGCGAAATAGGGGTTCTGCAGCTCCGGCACCACCAGCGCGATGGTCCGGGTGGGCCCGCCGCGCAGTTCCCTGCCCGCATGATTGGGCACGTAGCCGAGCTCCTCGATCGCCAGCCGCACGCGGGCGCGGGTCTCGTCCCGCACCACGGGGCGATCATTGACCACATTGGAGACGGTCTTCCAGGAGACTCCGGCGTGCAGGGCGACGTCCTTGATGCTGACGCGACGTGTCATCGGCCCTCCTGGAAACGGGATGAATGCTTGCGCAGGAGGCTACCGGAGGGTGCCCTTGTGTCCCACGTGAGAACGCGGGCACCCGGCACATCCCACCGCATCGTCGGCGACCCGGTGGTATCTCACACCACGGGCCCGCTTCATCGCCACCGAGCTGGCCTGGACGTAGTGTGGTTGGCAGTGCCGTCCTCCCGCCGCGGCACAGGTCCCGCACAGGCAGCCCCGATCCACGCGATCGGCTGGCTCCGCTGCGGAGACAGCGTCGGCCGAGGATCACTGCCCCTGGGCAGTGCCGTGCGACGATGCCCCGGGTGGGATGCACTGAGCAGAACGGATCACCTTTCGTGACCACCCCTGATTTCGCACGCCTCGGCGTGCCCGCCGCCCTCATCAAGGCGCTCGCGCCGCGAGGCATCACCCAGCCCACCCCGATCCAGGCCTCGACGCTGCCCGACTCGCTGGCCGGCCGGGACGTGCTGGGCCGGGGCCGTACCGGCTCGGGCAAGACCTACGCCTTCCTGCTGCCGCTGGTGGCCCGCCTGATCGCGGAGCCCCGCCGTCGCGTCGCGCGCCGCCCCCGCTCCCTGATCCTCGCGCCGACGCGTGAGCTCGCCTCGCAGCTCGCCGAGTCGCTGAAGCCGCTCGAGCTGGCCGCCGATCTGCGCAGCACCGTCGTCTTCGGCGGCGTGGGCCAGAACCCCCAGGTGAAGGCCCTCGCAAGCGGCGTCGACGTGCTCGTCGCCTGCCCCGGCCGTCTGCTCGACCTCATGAACCAGGGTCACGTGGACCTCGGTGCCGTCGAGATCACCGTCATCGACGAGGCTGACCACATGGCTGACATGGGCTTCCTGCCCATGGTCCGCAAGATCCTCGCCAAGACGCCGTCGAAGGGCCAGCGGATGCTGTTCTCCGCAACCCTCGATTCCGGGGTGAACAAGCTGGTCAAGGAGTTCCTCCACGAGCCGGTCACCCACTCCGCGGATCCGGCGACCAGCCCGGTGGGCACCATGGAGCACCACGTGCTCGAGGTCGCCGCCACCACCCGCTTCGATGTGCTGCGTGATCTTGCCGCCGCACCCGGGCGCACCATCATGTTCACCCGCACCAAGTACGGCGCGAAGAACCTCGCCCGCAAGCTCAGCGCGCGCGGCGTCGATGCGGTGGACCTGCACGGCAACCTCTCGCAGAACGCCCGCACCCGGAACCTCGAGGCATTCGGCGACGGCACCGCGACGACGATGGTCTGCACCGACATCGCCGCCCGCGGCATCCACGTCGACGATGTGGCCCTCGTGGTCCACGCCGATCCGCCCGTCGAGCACAAGGCGTACCTGCACCGCTCGGGTCGCACCGCCCGCGCCGGCGAATCGGGCACCGTGATCACCGTGCAGACCCCGGATCAGAAGCGCGATGTCAGCGACCTGATGCGCAAGGCCGGGATCACCCCCACGTACCACTCCCAAGTGCAGCCCACCAGCCCGGTGCTGTCCTCGCTCGCCCCGGGCGAGCGAGTGGCCACCCATGAGCCCCGCCAGCCCGAGCCCGAGCTCGACCAGGCCCGCATGAACGGGGAGCGTCGCGGACGCTCCGGCGGTCAGGGTCGCGGGGGCCAGGGTGGCGGCCAGGGCCGTGGCGGTCAGGGCGGCGGACAGGGCGGCGGCGCCCGCCGTGGCGGTCAGGGCGAGGAGACCCGCACCGAGGGTCAGGGTCGCGGGGGTCAGGGCCGACGCGGCCAGGGCGCCGGCGGTCAGGGCCGTGGCGGTCAGGGCGGCGGCGGTCAGGGCGGCGGTCGCCGTGGCGGCCAGGGCGGGCAGGGCGGCAGCGCCTCCGGCGCGCGCCGTCAGGGCCAGGGCGCTCCGTCCCGCTACTCCACGAGCTCCGACGGCGGCGGCACCGGCAACTCCGTCGGCGGCGGTCTCGCCTCCTTCTCCTCCGGTCGCAAGCGGTGAGCAGCACCGCCCCGGCCGGCGGTCGACGCCGCGCCGGAGCGCCTGCGCCGCACAGCATCGACGAGGTGCTCGAGGCTGCCCGGCAGGGCGTCCATCGGCTCACGCCGGAGGACCTCCTCACCGCTCAGGCGCAGGGGGCGCACGTGATCGACATCCGCTCGGCCGCGACCCGGGAGTCCGAGGGGCATCTGCCCGGAGCCACCGTCATCGAGCGCCTGGTGCTCGAATGGCGGCTTGATCCGAGCAGTGCGCACCGGATGGCGGACGGGCCGGAGCATGATGATCTGGTCGTCGTGGTCTGCAACGAGGGGTACTACTCCTCGCTCGCGGCCCGCGACCTGCGTGACCTCGGCTTCCACCGTGCCACGGATCTGATCGGCGGCTTCCGGGCCTACCGCGATGCTGGCCTGCCGATCCAGGCGGAGCCCGCTCGCAGCGTGGACTGACCCGCACCTGCACGGCGGGGAGAGGACGACGGGGAGAGGACGACCTTCGGGCATCGTCCGCTCCCCGCCGTCCTGCTCTCTGTCGTCTTGCTCCCTGCACCCGCCAGCGCCCGACTGCGGCATGCCCCACAACCTCACTTCGCTTATTGCGCAACTATGGAACCGCTGGGATCCTGGACCCATGACGATTCCGGGACCCCCTGCGGGCTCCTCCCCCACCGCGCCGCAGCTCGCCGCCGCGGCGAACACCTTCGCCCTGCTGGCGAGCCCCTCACGGCTGCATCTGGTGCGCCTCATGAGCGGCGGCCACTTCGATGTGGGCACCCTTGCCGAGAAGGTCGGGCTCAGCCTGCCCACCACCAGTCAGCATCTGAGCAAGCTGCGCCTGGCCGGGATCGTCTCCGTTCGCCGCGAGGGCCGCCACAGCTACTACACGGTGGAAGATCCGCACGTCCTCTCCCTGGTCGAGCAGATCTTCGAGCACATCGCACCCGACGGCACCCTCGCCCCCGATCCGACCACGAAGGATTCCCGCGCATGACCGCCCCCGCTCCGACCACCCCTGCCGCGGGCAAGCGCGTGGATCTGCGCAGATTCGCGTGGCTCTCGATCGTCGCCGCAGTCATCACCATCGCCCTGAAGACGGGCGCCTGGGCGATGACCGACTCCGTCGGCCTGCTCTCCGACGCCGCGGAGTCCACGGTGAACCTGGTCGCCGCCGTGGTCGCCCTCATCGCGCTGACGGTCGCCGCCCGCCCCGCCACCGAGCGCTTCCTCTACGGCCGGGCCAAGGCCGAGTACTTCTCGGCCGCCGTCGAGGGGCTGATGATCTTCGTGGCGGCCGCGGTCATCATGGTCACCGCCGTCGAACGCTTCATCAACCCGCGGCCGCTCGAGAACCTCGGCATCGGCCTGGTGATCGTCGTGATCGCCTCGCTGATCAACGGCGGGGTCTCGCTGGTGCTGATGCGCGCCGGGAAGGAGCACAACTCGATCACCCTGCGGGCCGACGGGAAGCACCTGATGACCGATGTGGTCACCAGCGCCGGCATCCTCATCGGGGTGGGCCTGGTCGCTCTGACCGGCTGGGAGAGACTGGATGCGCTGGTCGCCTTCGCGGTGGGCGTGAACATCATCGTCACCGGCATCGGGCTGCTGAACGAGGCGGTCTCAGGCCTGCTGGACAAGGCGCTGCCGGAGGAGGACCACGAGGTCATCACCGAAGTGCTGCGCCGCCGCACCGACGGCACCATCACGTTCCATGGGCTGCAGACCCGTGAGGCCGGCCAGCAGAAGTACATGAACGTGCACGTGCTGGTGCCGGACGAGTGGACCGTCAAGCGCGGCCACGACTACATCGAGGGGCTCGAGGACGAGCTGCGCGACTGCCTGCCGGACCTCACCGTGCTCACCCATCTCGAGCCGATCTCCGATCCGGCGTCCTATGAGGACATCCCCGAGCAGCACGTCCCGATCCACGGCGACGATCACGACCCGACCCGGCCTCCGGCGGAGCCGGGCACTCCCTGACCCCCGGCGCCGAACGATCAGACCGTGGCGAGCCGCTTCCAGGTGTCGACGATCGTGTCCGGGTTCAGCGAGATCGACGAGATCCCCTTCGCCCTGAGATGCTCGGCGAGCTTGGGATGGTCGCTCGGGCCCTGTCCGCAGATCCCCACGTACTTCCCCCGGGCCCGGCAGGCATCGATCGCCATGTCGATCAGGCGGATCACCGCAGGATCGCGCTCGTCGAAGGCTCCGGCCACGAGCTCGGAGTCGCGGTCGATCCCGAGGGTGAGCTGAGTGAGGTCGTTCGACCCGATCGAGAATCCGTCGACATGGTCGAGGAAGGCATCGGCGTCGAGCGCATTCGAGGGCACCTCGCACATCATCACGATCTGCAGCCCGTTCACCCCGCGCTCGAGCCCGTGGCCCGCGAGCGCGGGCGGCGCTCGATCTCTGCGGGACGATCTGAGCAGGACCGGCTCGTCGGAACCCGGCGCGCCTCACCATGAACGGTGACAGGATGCCGCCATGGTGACCCGGCGCACAGCAAAGTCGTCCCCGGCCTCCGCCCGACCGCTGCTCCTGAACAACCTCGTGGCCGCGCTCATCGCGAGCGCGCTGATGATCTTCGTGCACGAGCTCACGCATCTGGTCGCCGGGCTCGCGCTGGGACACGCCTCGGTCCTGTACCCCTTCGGGGTGATCGACCGCGGTTCTCCGCCGGAGGGCGATCAGGTGCTGACGCTGCTCGTCGGCCCCGCCTTCAGCCTGGTCACCGGCGTGCTGCTGCAGCTGTGGACCCCGCTGCGGGCGCGTGCTGACTTCCTGCACCTGGTGTGGCTGTGGTTCGCCTTCACCTCGGTCCAGGAGGGCATCATGTATCTGTGCCTGACTCCTTTCGGCGCCGGCGACACCGGGCAGGCCGCACAGCTGCTCGGGCTATCCCTCCCGCTGCAGTTCCTCGCGCTCGCGATCGGCATCGGCGGCATGTTCCTCAACGCCCGGGCCTTCGCGCCCCACATGGCGCGCCACGCCGGGGCCGATCCGCGCCTGCGCAATGCGATGACGCTGTTCCCGTGGCTGTACGGGATGACCGTCTCGGTGCTGCTGAGCATCGTGTACCTCGCGATCAGCCCGGCCGAGCTGCCGGCCTCCGCACAGATCGCGATCCTCGCGGCGGGGACGGCGCTCCTGGTCTTCGCGCCGATGGCGCACATCTTCGCCCGCAGCGTCACCGCGGTGCCCTCTGAGCCGCTGCGGCTCCGCGCGATCCCCGTCGGCGGCCTCGTCGTGCTGGGCGTGCTGGTGCTCGGGAACATCCTGCTCAGCTTCGGCCTGCAGCTCGGCTGAGCGGAGGCTCAGCCGGCCAGCAGCTGCGCGAGCGCCCTGTCCGAGGTGCTGAGCGCCTCCCGGTCATAGGTCGCGCCGGTCGCCATCACCTCGTGGGCCCCGGTGCGTTCGACCAGCTCCTCGATCCGTCGGCGCACGGTCGTCGCCGCCCCGGCCACGGTCGCCGCCAGGCCCCTCTCCACCCGGCGAGCCTCCTTCTCGCTCATGGTGGACGCTCGGATCCGCGCGACGGGCTCGAGCGCCTCGAACAGGCCGGTGGTGCGGGAGCGGCCCATCGCCCAGACCTCCGGCAGCGCCAGTTCACGAGCCTCCTCGTCGGTGTCCGCGATCAGCGCATCGATGGAGACGATGACCTGCGGCGAACTGCCGCGATGCGGCCGGAAGCGTCGTCGGTAGGCGGCGAGCCGATCCGCCAGCTCCGGCGAATCCAGGAAGGGGCCGCCGAGCACCACCGGCAGGCCGAGCGCAGCGGCGGTGTCGACCCCGCTGCCGGTGGCGAGCACGAACATCGGCACCTCGCCGGCGTCGGCGGGCCGGACGGTCAGCGGGGCGGAGCCCTCGAGAAGCGCCCGCACGTCGGTGATCTCCTGCGCGAACTCCTCAGGGCTCGCCTCGAGGCGGCCGAGGGCGCGCCGCACCGGCTCGGTGAACCCCAGCGACCGACCGAGGCCCAGATCGACGCGGCCCGGAAACAGCGCGGCCAGCATCCGGAACTGCTCGGCGACCACGAGCGGCCGATGGTTGGGGAGCATCACCCCGCCGGAACCCAGCCTGATCCGCCGGGTGCGAGCACCGATCGCCGCCAGCAGCACCGCCGGGGCGCCGCTCGCAATCCCGGGCACCGCATGATGCTCTGCGACCCAGAAACGTTCATAGCCCAGCTGCTCGACATCGATCGCACGCTCGACGGAATGCTCCAGAGCAGCGGCCTCGGGCAGCCCATGGCGGGTGCGGGAGCGGTCGAGCAGGGAGAACCTCATGCCGGGGCCAACGCCTGGTGGGGCGCGAAGCTTCCCTGATCGGAGGTCGAGAAGCTCTCATCCCCGAGCCCGCCACCGCAGCGGCTCCCTCGATAGCCTCAGCAGTATGAACGCTCCTCATGTGCCGCTGTCCATCCTCGATCTCGTCTCCATCTCCGAAGGGATGACGACCCGCGAGGCGATCAACGCGTCGATGGACGGCGCGAAGGCCGCCGACCGGCTGGGCTACGAACGGCTCTGGTTCGCCGAGCACCACAACACCAACAGCCTGGCCTCCTCCGCCACGTCGCTGCTGATCGACCGGGCGGCATCACTGACCGAGCGCATCCGTGTCGGCTCCGGCGGGATCATGCTCCCCAACCACGCGCCGCTGACGGTGATCGAGCAGTTCGGCACCCTGGTGCAGTTCCACGGCGACCGCATCGACCTGGGCCTGGGTCGGGCGCCGGGAACGGACCAGCTCACCGCACAGCTGCTCGCGCGCACCTCGGCGGAGCCGTCTGCCTTCATCGCCGCCGTCGAGCAGATGCGGGACTGGTCCCGCGAGGTGCCCATCGGTTCCCTGCCGATCACCGCGGATGTCGCCCGCGGGACCGAGGTGCCGATGTGGATCCTCGGCTCGACCGCCAATGGCGCCCGCCTGGCCGCTCAGCTGGGGATGCCCTTCTCCGTCGCCTCGCACTTCGCCCCCTTCCAGTACCTGCACGCGCTCGACGTCTACCGCGACAACTTCGACCCGGACGCCGCCTCGGCACAGATGTCGACGCCGCGCACCATGGTCGGCGTCAACCTGGTGGTGGCCGACACCGACGAGGAGGCGCAGCGTCAGTTCACCACCCTCCAGCAGATGTTCCTGGGGGTCGTCACCGGCCGGCGCCAGAAGATCCAGCCCCCGCGGCCGATCGACGAGGTCGCCGCGCCGCAGCTCATCGCACAGGTCGACCAGACCCTGTCGATCAAGGCAGTCGGCTCCCCCGCCACAGTGGTCCGGCAGCTCGAGGAGATCGTCGCCGCCACCGGCGCCGACGAGCTCATCCTCACCGCCTACTACTACGACCCGGCGGACCGGCTGCACGCGCTCGAGCTGCTCGCGCAGGCGTGGGGCTTGTGAGACGACGCCACCAAGGCGCGGCTCCCGCCGCATGGCTCGCGCTGCTCTGCCTCTCCGCAGCAGCGCTCACCGGCTGCGGCGAACTCGAAGAATCTCGCCCGGGGCAGGGCGACCCATGGATTCACGACGAGGACAGCGAGCGCTGGTTCCTGCCTGACTCCCTGACGACCAGCTCCGAGCTGGTGGCCGAGCACCTGCCCACGCTGGACACGGCCTCTGAGCTCACACTGATCGGCGGCCAGTTCACTGATCCGCACGAGCGGGTCCCGATCCCCGCCCAGGACGACTACTGGTGGCAGGCTGTGGTGACACTGGCCCCGGCGGAGGTCGAAGAGCTGGCCACGACCGCACAGTCACAGGCTGCCGCAGGATCGATCGGCGGCGAGCCCGAGCGGCTCACGGACGGAGAGCTGCGCGCTGCGATCGTCGGCCCGCTCGAGGAGGCCCTCTCCTCCTGCCCCGAGGAGTGGCTCACCGTGATGCCGGTCCTCACCCAGCCGGGATATGAGAACCGGACCGCGGCCGGCGACGGGTTGGGCGTCCTCGCGGTCTGCCCCGGCGGCGATCAGCTCGTCATCTCTGCCTTCGACATGTGAGCGGCCCGCAGGTCGCTGCTGCGAGTCGCTGCCGCAGGCCGCTGCCGCAGGCCGCTGCCGCAGGCCGCTGCCGCGGGCGACACCGCGAGCATGAGAACGGGGCCACGGCGCGTACGCCGTGGCCCCGTCGCGAGCAGCCTCACTCGCTGGACATCCCGAGCAGATCGGGGATGAACATCGAGATCTGCGGGACGAACACGATCAGCAGCAGGCCGATCACGAGCGGCACGTAGAAGGGCAGCAAGCGCATGATCACCGGCTCCACCTTCATCCGGCCCACCCTCGCGCCGACGAACAGGATCACACCGACCGGCGGGGTGATCGTGCCCAGGCACAGGTTGAACGTCATCATCAGGCCGAAGTGGATCGGATCCACACCCAGCTCAAGGGCGACGGGCAGGAAGATCGGGGTGAAGATCAGGATCGCCGGGGTGGGGTCCATGAACATGCCCACCACCAGCAGCGCCAGCATCATCAGCAGCAGCACGATGATCGGGGAGCTGGAGACCCCCAGCAGGGCACCGGCGATGAACTGCGGGATGGTCGCATAGGCGAGCACCCAGCCCAGCACTCCGGAGACCGCGATCAGCAGCAGCACCACGGCGGTGGTGCGGGTCGCCGCCAGGATCACCGCGGGCAGCTTCTTGACGGTCAGCGCCCGGTAGATGAAGCCGAGGACCAGCGAGTAGACCACGGCGATCACCGCGGATTCGGTGGCGGTGAAGAACCCGGCCACCAGACCGCCGATGACGATGACCATCATGAACACCGCCGGCACCGCGGCCAGCAGGGTGCGCAGTGCCATGGCGAGGGTGAGCTCGCCGCGGGCAGCACCGTTGTCGTTGCCCACCAGCTCGGGGCGGCGCTTCGTCATGATCCAGACCATCGCGATGCAGGCCAGCATCCATACCGCGCCCGGGCCGTAACCGGCGGCGAACAGCGTGGCGACCGAGGTCGAGGACACAAGCGAATACACGATCAGAGTGTTCGACGGCGGGATCAGCATGCCCGAAGGCGCCGAGGCGACGTTCACCGCGGCGGCGAAGGCCGGGTCATAGCCTTCCTTGCGCTGCCGGGGGCTGAGGATCCCGCCGACGGCTGCGGCAGAGGCCACAGCCGCGCCGGAGACGGAGCCGAACATCGCGTTGGCGACCACGTTGGTCTGGGCGAGCGAGCCGGGCATGCGGCCCACCAGCACCTTGGCCGCGTCGATCAGCCGGGCGGCCACTCCGCCGGTGTTCATCAGCTGGCCTGCCAGCACGAAGAACGGTATCGCGAGCAGGGAGAACGAATTCGCGCCCATGAACATGCGCTGCGCGGAGACGAACACGGCCGGCTCGATGCCGATGACGGCGATCAGGGCCACCACAGAGGGCAGGCCGATGGCGATCGCGACCGGGGCGCCGATGGCGATGAGGACGAGGATGCCGATGATCAGGATGATCCCGGCGAGCATTGCGGGATCCATGATCAGCGCTCCTTCTCGGTGTCGGTGCGGGGGTCGGAGTCCGGGAGCGACTGCCCGTCGGAATCCTGGATGACGGCTGCCGCCGCGGCGGCTCCGGCGCTCTCGGCGGCCTCGTCGTCGGTCTCCTCGAGCGGTGCGAGCTCATCGCCTCGCACAGCGAGCAGCAGATCTTCGAGCGCGAGGAAGGCGATCATCAGCCCGCTGACGGGCAGTGCGAGGTACATATGGCCCACGGAGAACGGGAAGCCCGGGATCACCTGCTCCCAGGACATCGCGACCCCGCGCAGCCCGCCCCACACCATGCCGAGCGCTGCGAAGGCGAGCGTCGAGGCTTGGACGGCGACGACCAGCACGCGGCGGGAGAGCCCCGGGGCGCGCTGCGCTAGCACGTCGACCGCGATGTGACCACGTTCGCCGAACACCAGGGTCGCGGCGAACAGGCTCAACCACACGAACATGTACTAGGCGGTGACGGTGGGCCAGGCGCTGGGGGCACTGAGCACCTGGCGGGTGAACACCTGCCACACCACGACCAGCACGAGCACCGCGAACAGCACGATGCACAGCACCTTGAGGGCGGAGAGCAGCCCTTGACGGATCTTCCACATCAGGAATCGCCCCCTTCGGCCGCACCGCGGATCGCCTCGTACAGGGCGAAGTCCGCCGGGTCCTCCAGCAGGGAGATGCCGGTCTCCTCGATGATCGCGGTGAACACCTCGGGGTCCGGCTCCGTGATGACCACTCCGCGCTCGAGCATCGTCGCGGTGGCGTCCTCGGTCTGCTGCTTCCAGATCTCGACGAACTCGCTCTGGGTCTCGGCCCAGGCGGCTCGGAGAGCCACCGAGTCCTGCTCGTCCATCGTCTCGAGCAGGTCGGTGTTGGCCAGCAGGAAGTCGAAGCCGATCAGGTGATTGGTGAGCGTGAAGTGCTTGGCGACCTCGTAGTGGCGCTGGGTGACGTAGGAGATCTCATTGTTCTCCGCACCGTCGAGCACCCCCGCCTGCAGCCCGGTGTAGACCTCGCTGTAGGCCATCGGAGTGGGAACCCCACCGATGTTCCTGATCAGGCGCAGGAAGATCTCGGACTCCTGGACTCGGACTTTGAGCCCCTCCAGATCTTCGACGGACTCGATCGGACCCTGTGCCGTGTAGAGGTGCCGGCCGCCTTGGGTGTAGCCGCCCAGGACCGACAGCCGCTTCTGCGGCTCAAGCGATGCGAAGAGCTCGCCGACGATCGACTCGTCGAGCATCACCCGGTTCTGGTGGTCGATGTCGTCGAAGACCCCGGCGACGTTCATCGGCAGGAAGCGCGGTGAGGAGTTCTCGATCTGGGTGCCGGAGACGACGGCCATGTCGATCGCGCCGTCGGAGACCAGCTGCACGGTCTCCTGCTGGTCGCCGAGGGAGTTGTTGGCGTACACGCGGGCGCCGTAGCGGCCGTCGGTCGCTTCCGCGATCCGCTCACCGAAGGAGACCAGCGAGCCGTAGCTGGGGTGGGACTCCGCCTGGCCCAGGGAGATGGACAGCACCCGGTCGACACCGGTGACTGCACCCTCCTGGGAGGCACAGCCGCCGAGCAGCGCAGCACCTGCGCCGACCACGGGCAGGGACTTGAGGAATCCGCGACGTCCCACTCCCTCCCTCACATCGGCACGAGTACCGGCGAGCGAGCGGGGGGCTCCTCGTCGGCGGGAGAAAGGTGTTCGCACTGCATTCCTCCTCGAATGGGACGCTCCGTACCGCACCGCCGGGGACGGCGCAGACGTGCGTTCGCCACCATCGAGCCGGTCTGGCCGACGGCGGGACGCTCAGGGTTCTCACTGTGATGCGCGGCGGTGAACCCTGCCGAGGGCCCACCCGAGGGCAATCTCCGTGCCCTATGGCGACGGTGCCCGGTCGCATCAAAAGCTCGACCACGGACAGGGTGCCAGCGCCCGGGAAACCGGTCTCACCACTTGCCGCATGTTGCCACTGGCGGGCCGTAGTGAGTTGTGTCCCACCGAGCGCTCGACTGGCATGCTGGTGCCCATGGCAACGCCGCCCACCCCCACCGCTGTCACCGCTGTCGACACCGCGCCGCCCACCCCGACGACCTGGCTGCTTCCTGCCGCCGGGGTATCAGCCTCCGCCTTCCTCCTCTTCGGCCTCCAGCTCGCCGGCTGGGGCCACGGACTGCTCGCGCTCAGCCTGCTCGGCGCCTTCGTCCTCTCCCGGGAGCTCGGCAAGGATCTCTCCCTGATCGGCCTCGGGATCGCGATCGTCTCCACCACCTCGGTGAAGGCGAATGTGGACTGGGACCGCTTCTTCACGATCGGGACCGTGCTGCTCCTCGCCGTGGCAGTGCCGCTGCTGGTGGACCGTCTGGTGCTGCGCCGTCGGGCGATCCGCTTCCCCTGGCTCTCCGGCGAGAGGTGGAATCGGTGGCAGTGGGGGTACATCATCGCCGTGCCCGTGCTGGGCTGGCTGATCCTGCCGTACTACTTCATCACCTCGGGCGCCTACGAGAACTGGCCGGCGATCACGGACAGCGGCGCGCTGGGACGCTTCCTCGTGGGCGTGAACTTCGTGGGCACCTGGGACGAGCTGTTCTTCATCTGCACCTGCTTCGCGCTGCTGCGCCGCCACTTCGGGCTCTGGACGGCGAACCTCCTGCAGGCGGTCATCTTCGTGTCCTTCCTGTGGGAGCTCGGCTATCAGGCCTGGGGGCCGCTGCTCACCGTCCCCTTCGCGCTGCTCCAGGGCTGGCTGTTCTCCCGCACCGGCTCGCTGCTGTACGTGCTGGTCGTGCATCTGCTCTTCGACGTGATCGTGTTCCTCGCCATCGTCCACGCGCACAACCCCGGGGTGATCCCGATCTTCCTGATCTGACCAGGCCTGGCGTGGCGTGGCGCGTCCGGTCAGAGCAGGGCCTGCTCAGCGGCTGGCGAGCACCTCACGGATCGCGGCGAGCGTCGCCGGGATCCCGGTGCGTGCGGCCCGCTGACGCACAGCGATCTCCTCCTCGGCGCGGTCGCCGTAGCGTTCGGCGAACACCTCTTCGAAGTACGGGGGGGGTGAGCGTGTACTCGGTCAGCTCCGTACCGCCGCCCGCGGCCGGCCGCAGCCGGTACCCCCACTGGGCACGGCCGGGTCCCACCGACCAGGCGAAGTGCTCTCCCGGGGTGGCCGCGATGACTTCGGAGGTGGTCTGCCATTCGCGCTCCGGGGTGCGGTTGAACCCCGTGAAGCGGGCGCCCACTCCTCGCTGCTCGCTGTCCCACTCGCAGCGCAGGCACTGCTGACTCCACTCGCCCGTCCGCGTGACGTCGCTGATCAGCGCGTACACCTCGTCCGGGGTGGAGGGGACGACGATCGAATCCTGCATCTCGTAGGTCATGGCTCCATTGTCCCCGCGCCCGACTGCGTCGTGGCTGGCGGCCGCGCGGAGCAGGTGATCAGTCCTGGACCTCGACCAGAGACACCCGGACCGTTCACGGGTTCGTCATCGAGGCCTCGCTCCGAGCATCATCTCGAGATGCTCCGCTCGCTCCCGGGCGACCTGCTCCCGCAGTCGGCGGCGTCGTGCCGCCTCCCGGCACTGCTGATGCTCGCCATTGCCCTCGAGACAGGGTCAAGGGCCCAGGGTGAGCACCGGGGATGGGGAGGAGTGCGGCAGCAGGGCCACCGGACAGCGCAGGGCTGGATACCGCTGGGCCGGACAGCACAGTGCCCCGACCCTCCGGAGAGGATCGGGGCACTGCGGTGCTCCGGTGGGAGCGGCGTGATCAGGAGATCACATCATGCCGCCCATTCCGCCCATGCCACCCATGTCGTCGCCGCCGCCGGCCGGGGCCTTGGGCTCCGGCTTGTCGGCCACGACGGCCTCGGTGGTGAGGAACAGGCCCGCGATCGACGCCGCGTTCTGCAGCGCGGAGCGGGTGACCTTGACCGGGTCGATGATCCCGGCGGCGATCAGATCCTCATACACACCGGTCGCGGCGTTCAGGCCCTGGCCGACGGGGAGGTGCTTGACCTTCTCCGCGACGACGCCGCCCTCGAGACCGGCGTTGACCGCGATCTGCTTGAGCGGGGCCTCGATGGCGACCTTGACGATGTTCGCCCCGGTGGCCTCGTCACCCTCGAGGGTGAGCTTGCTGAAGGTGTCGGCACCGGCCTGCAGCAGCGCGACGCCGCCACCGGCGACGACGCCCTCATCCACAGCAGCCTTGGCGTTGCGCACGGCATCCTCGATGCGGTGCTTGCGCTCCTTGAGCTCCACCTCGGTGGCGGCGCCGGCCTTGATGACGGCCACGCCGCCGGCCAGCTTCGCGAGGCGCTCCTGGAGCTTCTCGCGGTCGTAGTCCGAGTCGGAGTTCTCGATCTCGGTGCGGATCTGGGACACGCGACCGGCGATGCGCTCGGCGTCGCCGGAGCCCTCGACGATGGTGGTCTCGTCCTTGGTCACGACGACCTTGCGGGCCTGGCCGAGCAGCTCGAGCCCGGCGGTCTCCAGCTTCAGGCCGACCTCCTCGGAGATGACCTGGCCACCGGTGAGGATGGCCATGTCCTCGAGCATCGCCTTACGACGATCGCCGAAGCCCGGTGCCTTGACGGCGACGGACTTGAAGGAGCCGCGCAGCTTGTTGACCACGAGCACCGCGAGCGCCTCGCCGTCGACATCCTCGGCGAGGATCGCGAGCGGCTTGCCGGACTGGATGACCTTCTCCAGCAGCGGCAGCAGATCCTTGACGGAGGAGATCTTCGAGGAGATCAGCAGGATGTAGGGGTCCTCGAGGACCGTCTCCTGGCGATCGGCGTCGGTGACGAAGTAGGGCGAGATGTAGCCCTTGTCGAACCGCATGCCCTCGGTGAGCTCCAGCTCGAGGCCCATGGTGTTGGACTCCTCGACCGTGATCACGCCTTCCTTGCCGACCTTGTCCAGCGCCTCGGCGATGAGCTCGCCGATGGCCGGGTCAGCGGCGGAGATGGCTGCGGTGGAGGCGATCTGCTCCTTGGTCTCGATCTCGTGAGCCTGCGAGAGCAGGGTCTCCGTGACGGCTGCCACGGCCTTGTCGATGCCGCGCTTGAGCGCGATCGGGTTGGCGCCGGCGGCCACGTTGCGCAGCCCCTCCTTGACGAGGGCCTGTGCGAGGACGGTGGCGGTGGTGGTGCCGTCGCCGGCGATGTCGTCCGTCTTCTTGGCGACCTCCTTCACCAGCTCCGCGCCGATCTTCTCGTAGGGATCGTCGAGCTCGATCTCCTTGGCGATCGACACGCCGTCGTTGGTGATGGTGGGCGCGCCCCAGGACTTCTCGAGCACGACGTTGCGGCCCTTGGGGCCGAGGGTGACCTTGACGGCGTTCGCGAGCTGGTTCATTCCCCGCTCGAGGCCGCGCCGGGCCTCCTCGTCGTATGCGATGAGCTTGGCCATTGTGGAATCTCTCCCGTGTGGTGTGGTGTCCACCCGACCCTGTGCCCGCGACGGACGAGAGCCGACGCCGTGTTCATGTCCCACAGCGGCGACCCCCTCACGGGGCCGGAATGTTCGTGGTCGGCGAAGCGGTGGACCGCCTGCCGATCGTGCCCCCGGTGCGCGCGAGCTCGAGCGCACGAGGCGCTGTCACTCTCGATCACCGAGTGCCAGATCATCATAAGCACTCGAAGGCGGAGAGTGCTAACTCTCTGCTCATGGCGGACACATCGGTCGAGTCGCTGTCGGGTCGCAGTCGCTTCGCCCTGTGTCAGAGCTCCGCGCTGCGGAGCCCTCCGGAACGGCCCGGGAATCAGGAGAGCGACAGGCGCCGACCTCCTGGGTCGCCGCCTGCCGCTCGAGCCTCCTGCTGTCGAGAGCGAGCTCTGTCAGCCTTCGCCCTCGGCGTCACCGCCGGCATCGCCGGGCTCAGCCACGGCGACCAGGGTGATGCGGGCGTCGTACTCGTCGCTCTGACGGGCTTCGCCGGCGCCGGCGCGCTCGGCGAGAGCCTGAGCGGTGTCCGCGTCGCCCTCGTCGCGGTAGAAGACCACCGGCTCCTGCTGGGCGTTGTCCGAGGTGGTGACGCTGACGTCCTCCCAGCCTTCACCTTCGAGGGTGTCGCGCCAGGTGCCGGCCAGGCCGTTGATGCCGCCGGCGTTGACCACCAGCACCGGAGTGGTGAGGTCGGGCTCGGGGGCGGGCTCGGCTTCCTCCTCGGCAGCGGTCTCCTCGGCGCTCTGCTCGGCGGCTTCGCTCTCGGCCGCGGCGGAGGTGGGGTCCTCTGCGCGGTCATCGCCGTTGTTGCCCATGCCTCCGATGAAGAAGAGCAGCACGACGAGCAGCACCGCGGCGGCGCCGATGATGATGATGTACAGCAGGTTCTCCCGCCAGAACGGGAGCTCGGCGCGGTGGGCGCCGTGGAAGGACACGGCGTCCGCCTCATCGTCGAAAC
Organism: Brachybacterium sp. AOP42-C2-15; assembly: GCF_052377065.1. Lineage (NCBI taxonomy): Bacteria > Bacillati > Actinomycetota > Actinomycetes > Micrococcales > Dermabacteraceae > Brachybacterium > Brachybacterium sp. AOP42-C2-15. Next base: position 144,272 of record NZ_JBQSWK010000005.1, on the reverse strand, counting down.
GGTCCGGCGGGTACGGATACTGGGAATCAGCCACGGCCCCATTAAACCTGCTCCACCCGCGCCGGGTGCGGAGCACACGCCCTGCGGGTGACTCCGCTCAGGCCACTCGGTGGGTGTCGGCGGCGCCCGTGGCGCCATCCTCGGACGTGCGCCGGCCCCGCAGTCGGTGGACGACGGAGGGCGCGGCCCGCAGTGCGGCGGGCTCGTCCAGAAGTGCATTCAGACGCACGTAGTACGCGACCTTCGACAGGCCGATCTGCTCACGGATCGCCCGTTCCTTCGCGCCGACGTAGCGGAAGGTGCGACCTTCGAGGGCGAGGATCCGGCGGTCCCGCTCGCTGAGCCCGCCCTGCGGGCCGGGCAGTGACGCATCGGACATCGTGGCGGGAGTGTCGTCGCCCTGCTCCGGTTCTTCACCCGCGGAGAGCTGCTGCTCCGATTCTGTGGCCTCCACAGCCTCCACAGCCTCCAGAGCCTCCAGAGCCTCCAGAGCCTCCGCAGCCTCGACGGTTCCCGCGGCGGCGAGCGCTGCGCGGGAAGCTCGATGAGCGATATCGGAGGACATAGCCCCAGGGTAAGGGCCGGGACGCGCCGGTCCTGTCCGGCGCGCCGCTGACCCGGCCCGGGTGGGGAACGGCTCACGCGCGCCGCTCAGCGGGGCGCCGGTGACTGGTCCGGTGGAAGACTGGAGCCGTGTCGACATCGCTCGCCGAGAACATCGCCGCCGACTGGGCTGAGGCGCTCGCGCCCGTCGAACCCCGCCTTCGGGAGCTGGAGGGGTTCCTGCGTTCCGAGGAGGACGCCGGTCGCGGCTATCTGCCCGCTCCTGATCGGGTGCTGCGCGCCTTCACGCGCCCGCTGGCCGAGGTGCGGGTGCTGATCGTCGGCCAGGATCCGTATCCGACCCCTGGCCATCCGATCGGGCTCTCCTTCGCGGTGGAGCGGGAGGTGCGCCCGCTGCCGAGGTCGCTGACGAACATCTACACGGAGCTCGAGAGCGATCTGGGGATCCCGCGCGCACCCCATGGCGATCTCTCCGCCTGGCAGGACCAGGGTGTGCTGCTGCTGAACCGGGTGCTCACCGTCGCCCCCGGGGCCGCCGCCTCACACCGTCGCCGCGGCTGGGAGGAGATCACCGGGCAGGCGCTGCGCCAGCTGGTGGCGCGCGGCGGTCCGCTGGTGGCGATCCTGTGGGGACGCGATGCCCAGTCCCTGATCCCCCTGCTGGGCGAGGTGCCGTACATCGCCAGCCCGCACCCCAGTCCGCTGTCGGCCTCGCGAGGGTTCTTCGGCTCCCGGCCGTTCTCGGGTGCGAACGCGTTGCTCGCGAAGCAGGGTGCGGCGCCGATCGACTGGCGCGTCGGGGACTGACGCGGGGACTGACGCCGGGGATTGACGCCGCCGGCGCAGCCCGGGCTCAGCCCTCGGTCCAGACCCAGCTGTCGAGGATCTGCCGGATCTCGGGAGACAGCTCCGTCGCGCCGTGGGTCTCGACCACGATCTGCACCACGTCATCGGCCACGTCGGCGCAGTACATCTCCCCCACCGCGTCCTGTCCGTCATGGGTGCCCGTGGTGCGATGCGCCGCGAGCTCCTTGCCGTCGAGGGTGATCGGGTCCAGCTCCTCGGGGTCCCCGGGCTCGTCCCAGCCGAAGCCCGTCCAGGTGGCCTGCGTGCGGCAGGTCATCACCGCGTGCAGGTCGGAGTCGAACATGTACACCGTGATGCTGTTGGTCGCGAAGCTGTAGAGGTCATCGGGGGCGATGTCCTCGTCGGCGAGCTCCGCCACTCCCACGGCATCCGCCGGGTCTGCGCTCTTGTTCAGGTCGAACCACGTCGCCGGATAGGCGAAGCTGAAGAACTCGTGCTCGAAGCTCACCAGCTCGGGTCCGCTCGCGGTCTCCGTCGGCCCCGGCGGGGAGCCCCGGTCCCGGCTCACGAGGTAGACCACCCCGCCGGTCACCGCCAGGAAGACGATCGCGAGGAGGGTGAGGACGCAGGCCAGCGCGCACCAGAAACCGGTGCGCGAGCGCTGCTGCGGCGAGGGCTGCTGCCCCGGATATGGATGCCCCATTGGTCTCCCCCGACGTGCTGACATGATCCGCGAACGGCACTGTCCGCAGCTGCCCCGCCATAGTACGGCGGACGCTACTGTGGTGGCACGTCGCACGCCCTGCTCCTTACCCCGCCGTGGAGGACCCGATGCCCCTGCACACCACTCAGTTCACGCCGCAGGGACCAGGGGTCGACTACGACCCCCACTGGTACCGCAGGGCCGTCTTCTACGAGGTGGTGGTGCGCGCCTTCGCCGACGGCAACGGCGACGGCACGGGCGACTTCTCCGGCCTCATCGAACGCCTGGACTACCTGCAGTGGCTGGGCATCGACTGCCTCTGGCTGCCGCCGTTCATGGCCTCGCCGCTGCGCGACGGCGGCTACGACATCTCCGACTACGAGGCGGTGCTGCCGGAGTTCGGTTCGATCACCGATTTCGAGCGCCTGGTCAGCGAAGCCCATCAGCGCGGGATCCGGGTGGTCATCGACCTGCCGATGAACCACACCTCGGACAAGCACCCGTGGTTCCTGGAATCGCGTTCGGACCCGGAGGGGCCCTACGGCGACTTCTACGTGTGGTCGGACACCGACGAGAAGTACTCCGAGGCCCGCATCATCTTCGTGGACACCGAAGAGTCCAACTGGGCCTTCGACCCCGTGCGTCGGCAGTTCTTCTGGCACCGCTTCTTCTCGCACCAGCCCGATCTGAACTTCGAGAACCCGAAGGTCCGCGAGGCGATGTTCGACGTCGTGAAGTTCTGGATGGACAAGGGCATCGACGGCTTCCGCGCCGACGCGATCCCCTATCTCTACGAGGAGGAGGGCACCGACGGGGAGAACCTCCCCGCCACCCACGACTTCCTCGCCGAGCTGCGCAGCTACGTCGACGACCACTGGCCCGGACGCGTGATCATCGCCGAGGCGAACCAGTGGCCCCGCGACGTCGTGGACTACTTCGGAACCGAGGAGAAGCCCGAATGCCATATGTGCTTCCACTTCCCGGTGATGCCCCGCCTGTTCTACGCACTGCGTGAAGGCAGCGCCCGCCAGATCATCGACATCCTCGAGGACACCCCGGAGATCCCCCGGGGTGCCCAGTGGGGGACCTTCCTGCGCAACCATGACGAGCTGACCCTCGAGATGGTCACCGGGGAGGAGCGCACCGCGATGCTGGGCTGGTACGCCCCGGACTCCCGGATGCGGGCGAACGTGGGCATCCGTCGGCGTCTGGCGCCGCTGCTGGACAATTCCCGCAGCGAGCTCGAGCTGATCCACGCCCTGCTGCTGTCCCTGCCCGGCTCCCCGTTCCTCTACTACGGGGACGAGATCGCGATGGGTGACAACATCTGGCTCACCGATCGTGATGCCGTGCGCACGCCGATGCAGTGGACCCCCGATCGCAATGCCGGGTTCAGCGAGATCACCGATCCCGGCAAGCTGTACCTGCCGGTGATCCAGTCGCTCGTCTACCACTACGCCACCACCAATGTGGAGGCGCAGATGGCGCATTCGAGCTCATTGCTGCACTTCGTGCGCTGGATGCTCGCGGTGCGCAAGGAGCACGAGGCCTTCGGCATGGGCGCCTACCGCAACGTCCCCGCCGATTCGGACCGCGTGCTCGCCTTCACCCGCACCTACGACGGGGCCGAGCACGGCGAGGACGCGGAGTTCCACGCCGAGACCCTGCTGTGCGTGTTCAACCTCTCCGCACGTCCCGTGACCGTCTCCCTGGAGCTCGGAGGGCTGGCTCGGCGCACGGTGCGCGACCTGTTCGGCGGGCACGAGTTCCCGCCGGTGGGCGAGGACGGCTCGATGACCATCACCCTGGGCGGGCACGGCTACTACTGGCTGAAGGTGCGCCCGCTGCACCCCGACGGGGAGCCGATGACGGTCACCACCGCGCTGCCGGTGATCACCGTGGAGGATGCCCAACCGCCGGCGAGCTGACGCCTGCTTCCAGGGCGGGCGGGGCCCGTCAGTCCGAGCGGGCGGGGTCCGTCAGCCGGAGCGGGCGGAGCCTCGTCAGCCTGTGAAGGCTGCGGCGAGGGTCGCGCCGGCGAGGACGATGCCGCCGACCATCGCGAGGATCCCGATGACCTCCATCGGGATCCAGAACACCGAATGGGGACCGTGGCGGCCGATCGCGCGACGGCCATCGGCGATGACGGACTCGATCATCTGCGCCGCCTCCTCGGGGCTGCTGGGCAGCGTGTTGCCCACGACCAGCACTCCGCGGTCCGCTGCGTCCTCGAGCCGGGGCCGTTCGGCCGCCTCCCACTGCTCCGCCCGCTTCCGGGGCAGGAGCACGTTGAGGTACCACCCGTGCACTGCCGTGATCGCCCCGCCGATCAGGATCCCCAGTCCCGCCAACGGTCCTGCCGCTGTCGAGGACTGCAGGATCGAAGCGCCGAGCAGCCCTCCCAGAAGTGCCGCGCACGCTCCGATGTACACGATGGCCAGGCCGCCCCATCCGCGCCAGATGATCATGTGGTCCCCTCTCGATCCGGCACCTGCGGCGCCGGCGCCCTTGAACTGCCCCGGCATCCGCCGCGGCACAGTGGTCGAGGCTATCGGGGTCCCGGGATCGGCGATATGGGGAGAACTCCCCTGCGGCACCACCGCAGGCGATCTCCTCCTGCCTCGCCTCCCGCGAGATGCCGACGGGGCGGCGCACATGGCCAGTGAAAAATCTCCGTTGCACACCTGCCCCGTGCCTCGAGCACGCCCGATGTGCCATTCTCGGGGATCGGCACGAGGCGCGGGCACGAGGTCCGAGCTCGAGATGCGGGCGGCGGGACACTGTCTCGTCGCAACGGCCGACACAGCGTGACGAAGGGAGAATGCGGTGGCAGAGCCCCGTTCAGCGGCACAGGAGGCAGGCGATCCGAGCACCAGCCCGGAGCGTCTGCTCGAACTCACCGAGAAGCATCCTCAGCTGCAGCGGATGATCCTCCTGAACCCGTCGTGCCCCGAGGTCGCGCGCCAGTGGATCCTGGCCACGAATCCATGGGCGAAGCGCGCCTACGAGGAGAGCCGTGAGCAGGATGTCTCCGAGCCAGAAGCCTCTGAGAGGGACACTGCCGACGACGACACCCAGGTCGCAGGTCTCGCTCCCCTCCCGGCTCCCGGCCCCTCCTCCGAACTGCAGCCAGAGCTCGTCGCGGAGCCGGCGGCCGAGGACCCCGACGACGTCTCTGTCTGGGGCGACTTCGGAGACGACGCCTTCTGGAACGGCGCAGACGACTCTGACGAACCCGCGCCCGGTGCCCCGACCTCCTCCGTGAGGATCGCGCAGGATGCGGGCGTGGTCCCCCTCGGTCCGGCGCCCTCCCCGGCATCGCCGGATGCTCCGCCCGCAGCAGCCGCGGCACCCGCCGCCACCCCGGCCCCGGCCCCCGCACCAGCACCAGCACCAGCACCAGCACCAGCACCAGCACCAGCTGAGTATCCGGACTACGCCTTCCCCGCCGTCCCCGGTGCCTATGACGCCACAGCGATGCACGGCGCGCAGTCCTCCGCCGCACCGCAGTTCCCGCAGGGGCAGAGTCCGCAGACGCCCTACGGTGCCGCGGCATACGGTGCCGCGGCACCCGCTGCGGCAGCTGCCGCGACGCCCCCTGCACAGCACCCCGGCGCGACGGGCGACGAGGGCTCGGGGCCCTCCCGCCGCATCTGGTGGGCCTGTGGCGGCTGCCTGCTGCTCTCCCTCCTGCTGGTGGTCGTCATCGCCTTCGCCGGACGCGCCTGGCTGTCCGCAGACGACGACGGGTATGAGCGAGACAGCTCGACCACGGCACAGGAGGCCCCGGCGGAGCAGCCCACCGAAGAACCCACCGAGGAGACCCCCAGCCAGGACCCGGTCTCCCCTGCCCCCGACGGCGCACAGGAGATGACCGAGCTGCGCTCCCCGACCGGGAACATCATCTGCCTGCTGGAGGGCGACTCGGTGTCCTGCAGCGTGCTCGAGCGGGACTTCGGCGAGTCCGGTCTCGAGGACTGCGAGAACGGTCCGTTCTCGATCCAGGTCTCCGACGGCGCAGCCGCCACGGCCTGCGGATCGTCCTTCCTCAGCGACTCCGCGACTGCGCTCGAGTACGACCAGAGCGCGACCTCCGGGAATGTCGCCTGCACCAGCCGCTTCGACGGCATGACCTGCTGGAATATCATGACCGGCAAGGGGTTCATGGTGAACCGGGTGACCTACGAGACGTTCTGACCCCCGGCGCGGACGCTATCGGGATCGCAGAACAGCCCCTCACCGGAGCACATCGGAGACGATGTCCTCGCAGGTGAGGGGCTGTTTCTTCGAGCTGGAGACGGGAATCGAACCCGCAACCACCTGTTTACAAGACAGGTGCGCTACCGTTGCGCCACTCCAGCGGGCGGACCGGCCGACGGATCAGCCGGTCCGAAGCAGTCTAGAGGGAATTGCAGAGCTGCTCGTCCCCCACCGCAGGTCGCTCAGAGGGTCAGCCCTCGCCGCCGTCGGACGCGGGCGCCTCGCCACCGCCGTCGGACGCCGCAGGAGCGCCGCCGGCCGCCAGCACCGCCTCACGCAGCGCACCGGGCTGGGTGAAGCCCTTGAACTCCGTGCCGTCGATCTCGACGTACGGGGTCCCGCCGCCGGTCTCCTCGCCGTACGGGTTCGAGACCCGCTTCACCCACGGCTCGTACGTGCCGGCCTTGATATCGCTGATCGCCTGCTCGGAGGCCCCTGCCTCCAGGGCGAACGCCTCGATCTGCTCGTCGGTCAGCCCTTCCGCGCCGGGCTGGTTGGCGAACATCAGGGTCTGGAAGGCCATCGCATTGACCGGATCATCCGCGTAGACCGCGACCAGGGCGTTCGCCGCGCGCGAGGAGTAGTCGCCGGAAGAGGACTGCATGTCCATGAAGTTGCGAGGCACGATGTGCACGATCGCCTCCTCATCCGCGACCATGGTCGAGATGTCCTCGGCGTTGATGTTCTCGAACTCCCCGCAGTGCGGGCACAGGAAGTCCAGGTGAATCTCCACCACAGGTTTCCCGGAGTCCTCCGGGGCGCCGAGGGTGAGGTACGGCTGGTCCGCGCTCATGCCCTCGGGCACCGCGACCGGGCCCTCCGGCTGCATCGAACGGAATATGAGGTAGCCCGCTCCGGCGACGATCACCAGCGCGACCACGGTGATCGCGGCGATCACCACGGTGCGCACGGTGCGCTGGCGCTTGAGCTCCGACTGCCGCTGCTTGCGCAGGACCTCCCGCTGCGCTTCGCGGCGCTCCTGCGCTGACTTTGATGAACCGGTCGCGGCCATGGAATCTCCTCGCCCCCGATGCGGGGCTGCGGTGGGTGATAGATCGATGAGAGTTTAACGGCCTGCAACTGGACGGTGCCGGGAAGGATGGGGCACCTCACGTGCCAGCCCCTGACCGAGCGCGAGCTCAGCGCCGCCAGATGGCGATGTCCTCGAGCCGAGGTCCGCTGGGGAAGGGGAAGTAGTCGACCGCTCCCCCGCGGGCCAGGAGGGTGAAGATCACCGCGCCCAGCAGGAGCAGGAGCAGCACCGCCACCACTGCGCTCCAGAGCAGGTCCGGCGCGGCGGCGTCGACCATCCGGTGCGCACCGTTGCGGGTGGTGCGACTGCCCAAACCCACCCAGGTGATCAGCAGGGTGATCGCCGCCGCGGTCGCGAAGGCGACTCCGTCCGGCGGCGGAGCGCCCTGGAGCAGCGTCCAGGACACATCGAGAGCGATACACACCAGCACCCCGAGGACCAGCGGGAACACTGCCTGCACCGCGATCTCGAGCAGCCCCAGCAGGAAACGGAAGGGACTGGCGAGGCCCGTCCTCCACTGCGGCCCCGCACCGGTGGCTCCGCGCATCCGCTGAGCGGTCACGGACAGATGCGACCGCTCCCAGGTGCGGGCCAACGCCCCCAGCAGCAGCAGCACGGCCAGCGACACATAGGGCGCGATCGCAGCGAGGGACACGATCAGCAGGTGCCCGATCCACACCAGCAGCGGACGGCGCGGCGGCGGCGCCGGCCACGCACCGTACGGCGCCGACGGCTCGGCTGCGGAGGGCGGGTACTGCGCAGGGTGCTGCGGCCGTGCCTCGATCGTCTGCTGAGCCTGACGCTGCGGAGCCGGATGCTGCAGATTCGGATGCTGCGGAGCCAGCTGCTGGGAGTAGGCGTACGGCTGGCCCGGGTGCTCCTGCACCGGAACCTGCTGGCGCGGCAGCTGCTGAGTGGATGGTTGCTGAGGGGGCGGTTGCTGGAAGGACTGCGGCTGAGGGGAAGGCTGCGGGGAGTAGTGCTGCGGCACATGCGACGGCGGCGCGCTGTGCTGCGGCGAGGAGACGACCGGCAGCGCCATGGTGGGGTTCCCGATGACGGGCAGCGCCTCGGTGACCGAATCCGCGGCAGTCGTGATCCGCGGCAGCGCCTCGGTGGGATGCTCCGCTGGGGTGGCGATCATCGGGATCGCCTCGGTGGGCTGGTCCTGGGCGCCTGCGGTCGCCTCCGCGGCAGCGGCCGGTGCCCCGGGCGACGCCCCCTCCGGGGTCCCACCTGTCGGGTCTGCGTCCTCAGCACCGGGCGGGGCCGCTCCGATCACCGGCAGCACCGCGGTCCGAGACCCCGCATCCAGCATCTCCGTGTCCCCGGGGTCCGCATACCGCGTGAGGTCCAGCTCGGCGAGCCGCGCGATCATGTCCTCGGGAGCCGGGCGTTCCGCAGGGACGGAGCGCAGCGCCGCGCGCAGCCAGTCCGCGAGCTCCGTGGGCAGCCCGTCGACGTCGATCTCCCCGCGCTCGGCGCGCAGGAACACCAGGTCGGCACGGCCGCTGCCGAAAGGATCACGGCCGGTGGCCGCGAAGGAGAGCAGCGCGGCCCAGGCCCACCAGTCCCCCGCCTCTCCCGTGTGATCGCTGCGGATCACCTCGGGATCGAGATAGGCGGCGGTGCCCATGACCAGGCCGGTGGAGGTCAGTCGGGATTCCTCGGCCGCGATCGCGATGCCGAAATCGATGATCACCGGATCCAGCCGATCCCCGTCGGGATCGAACCCGGTCAGGTCGCCCTCGGTGGCGCCACGCAGCATCACGTTGCTGGGTTTGAGGTCGCGGTGGATCACCCCGGCACGGTGGATGTCGCGCAGTGTCTCCCCCATCACCAGGCCGATCTCCCGCACCGACTCGGGGTGCAGGCCACCGTGGGAGCGCACCGCATCCTCGAGCGTCGGCCCGGGGATGAACTCGGTGACCACGAAAGCATCCGAGGAGTCGAGCTCCGCGTCGAGGATGCGCACGATGTTGTCGTTGCGCACCAGCTTCTGCGCCGTGACCTCACGCGCCAGGCGCTCGCGCGCCTGCGGGTCGTCCGAGATCTCGTGACGCAGCAGCTTGATGGCCACGTCATTGCCGTCGGCATCGTGCGCACGGTAGACGATCCCCATACCGCCGGCACCGATCCGGCCGAGGATCTCGTAGCCGGAGTCCTCGGCGAGCGCGAGCAGCCGCGGGTCGCGGGCGTCGCGGCGGGAGATGCGGGACTCTGCCATGGTCTCCATGCTACGAGGCCCGTGCCCGGCATCGTGCCCGCTTCACCGCTCCCCCACACTGTCCGCACCTCGGCCGCACCCCGGACACGGGCCTGATGGAGCATTCCTGAGGGGTGACGGCGTGAGACGATCGCCTCGCGGCGCGGTGGGCGCCGTGGTGCGGGGCGGCTGCCGTCCGGCACCCGAGAGCGACCGAAGGACTCCGTGCCATGCGTTCGAACCTGTTCGATGCCTCCAACCAGGAGCGCCAGACCAACGACCGATGGGCGCTGCAGTCCAACAAGATGCTGCGCTGCTCGCTCACTCCGGACGCGCCGGAGATCATCTCCGCCTCCGGGGCGATGGTCGCCTACCAGGGGCAGATGGACTTCTCGTACCAGGGCTCCGGAGGCGGCATGAAGCTGCTGAAGAAGATGGCCACCGGCGAGGGCGGCAACATGATGCGCACCCGCGGGCAGGGCGAGATCTTCTACGCCCGTCAGGCCAATGAGATCTTCCTGATCCAGCTCGAGGGCGAGGCCCTCACCCTGAACACCAAGAACATGCTCGCCTTCGACAGCTCCATCCAGTGGGACATCAAGTCCCTCGGCGGCGCGGGCTTCATGGCCGGGGGCCTGTTCAACCTGTTCCTGCAGGGCCAGGGCATGGTCGCGGTCACCTCCGACGGCCCGCCGATGCTGCTGGACTGCTCCCAGCAGCCCACCTACGTGGATCCCCAGGCCGCGGTGTGCTGGTCGGCGAACCTGCAGCCGCAGATCAAGAACGACTTCAAGATGGGCTCGCTGATCGGCCGCGGCTCCGGCGAGTCCTTCCAGCTCGCCTTCCACGGCCCGGGCTTCGTCGTGGTCCAGCCCTCCGAGGGCATCCCGGTGGTCAGCGGTTCCTGACTGCCCGCACCGCGGCGTCATGTCTACGATGTTCCGGTGATCTCCACCCCGCCTCAGGCCCTGGTCGACGAGCTCGATGCTCTCGGACCACTGGGCCGACGGCGCGCGGCGACGTCGGCGGCGCGCATGTTCGCCGCCGACGTCTCCACCGCCACGCCCGTGATCGATCCCGTGCCGCTGGTCCTGGATGCCGATTCCTGGTCGGTGCTGTCCACGGGCCTGATCCAGCGGGTGCGGCTGCTGGACGCCCTGTACGGGGATCTCTACGGCCCGCGCACCGTGCTCGGCACCGACGTCGCCCCGGCCGCACAGCTCCTCCAGGATCCTGCGTACCTGCGCTCGGCCGTCGGGATCCCCGCTCGCGGGAACCATCATCTCTTCGCGCTGACCAGCACCGTCACCCGCACCGCCGAGGGGTCATGGGTGGTCCTCGAGGACTCCGTGGACGTGCCCGGAGGCGCCGGCACCACCCTCGAGCTGCGGCGGGTCCTCTCCCGCTGCGCGCCCACCCTGTACCGCTCCACGCCGCTGCGCCGCCTGCATCCGTTCTTCGATGCCCTGCGCACCTCGCTGCATCAGCGCACCCGGTCCGACGGCCGCGCCGGCCGCACTGTGGTCCTGACGGATGAGTCCGAGGACCCGATGCGGGGATTCGACCACAGCTGGCTGGCGAACCTGCTGGGCGCCCCGATGGTCTCCGCCGGGGATCTGCGCACCGGCTCCGGCTCCGTCACCCTGCGCCTGCCCGGTCTGGATTCCGATCCCGGTGATGCGGTGGACGCCGTGCTGCGCCTGGTGCCCTCACAGCTGCTGGACCCGTTGGACCTGGGCCCGACCCCGCTGGGCGGGGTGACCGGCCTGGTCGAGGCCGCCCGCTGCGGCGACGTGGAGATCTTCAACCCGCTCGGCGCCGGACTGCTGGAGAACCCGGATCTGCGCTCCGCGCTGCCGGACCTGTGCCGGCAGATGCTCCATGAGGACCTGCTGCTGCGCCCCGCCGATCCGGAGGCCGCTGGTGCCCGGTGGCTGAGCCTGGACCCGCGCGGCGGCGACGCCCTCGTCGAGCGGCCGGTGCGGATCCAGCTGCTGGTGATGGGCACGGAGGACGGCTACGAGGTGCTGCCCGGTGGGATCGCCACGACCTCCGATGACGGACCCCCGGCGCTCAAGGATGTCTGGGTCACGGTCGCGGAGACCTCTCCGGTCGCTGACCCGGCACCGCCCGCGGAGAACGTCGCCGAGCCGCGCACCGCCGCCCGGACCCGCGGGATGCTCAGCGCGTATCCCGCGATGACCCGGTCGATCGGCTCGGACCTGTTCTGGTTCGGCCGCTATCTCGAGCGGGTGGATTCCACCGCCCGCCTGCTGCGGACGGTCCTGGACACCGTCAACGACCTGGATGCGGAGCACAGCCCCGCCGCCCGCACCGCCCAGGCCGTGCTGCTCGAGGCGGTCACCGAGGCCACCACCACGTACCCGGGCTTCCTGGATGTGGAACTGCAGGACCGTGAAGAGGTGCGCACCGAGCTCGAGAGCCTGCTCACCGACCTGGCGCGGCCCGGCTCCCTCGCCCAGTCCTACACCGCGCTCGCCCACACCACCCGCACGCTCAGGGATCTGATCTCGGATGACGTCTGGCCGGTGATCGCCCGCATGCGCCAGGAGGTCCGGGCGCTGGGCGGCCCGGACCGTCCGCCGCTCGAGCAGGGGCTGACGGACATCGTGGACGGCTGCCTGACGCTCTCCGGCGCGGTCGCCGATTCGATGCCGCGGAACCTGGGCTGGGATCTCACCGAGGTGGGGCGCAAGATCGAACGCGCCATGAGCCTGCTGGCGCTGCTGCGGGCCACTCTGGGTCGGCGCCGTGTACGCGCCGCTGAGGTGCGGGTCGCCGGTGCCGTCGCGCTGATCACCGAGTCCGGCGCCTCCTACCGGCGCTCCTACCACGCCGCCGTGCAGCCGGAACTGCTGCTGGAGCTGCTGCTGAACGACCCGACGCTGCCCCGTTCGATCGCCTTCCAGCTCGAGCGGCTGGGGATGGCGCTGGACAGGCTGCCGGAGGTCACCCCGTCTCCCGAGCTGCGGGCCCCGCTGATCGCGCTGCGCTCCCGGATCGGTTCCTGGGAGGCGCGCGAGCTGCTGCGCCCGGTCGCTGACGCCGACGACTCCGCGAGCGCCCCGACCGCGCTGCTGGAGGAGGTCGATGCTGCGATCGACCTGCTGCGGGAGCTCGCGACCGCCCTGGAGAACCGCTTCTTCCGTCCTTCTGAATCCACCTCACGATGGGGTATCGACGATGTCTGAGCATGACCAGGATGCGAAGCGCCTGCGACCGCTGATCCCGTTGCGGGACGACGAGGCGGGCGCTGCCGAGCCCGTCCACTACCGCGTCCACCACCTGACGTCCTATCGGTACGCCAAACCTGTCTCGCGCAACTACGGCCGCGCCCATATCGAGCCGCGCGCCACACCGCATCAGAGGGTGCTCTCGCACGAGGTGGTCGTGGACCCGGCCCCGGCCCGCCTCACCGCACACACCGACTTCTACGGGAACTCCTCGACCTATCTGCTGGTGGACACCCCTCATGCGCAGCTCGACGTCCACTCTCACGCCCGCGTCACCGTCGCGGAGCGCCGCTATCCGATCGAGCCGATGTCGCGCCCCTGGGAGCAGTGCACCCCGGAGCACTGGGGCTCGCTGCTGCCGGATTCCGGCCTCGACTTCGTCCACCCCTCCCCGCGCATCCCCGCAGGCACCGCGGCGCAGGAGATCTCCGCCGAGGTGTTCACCCCCGGCCGCGCGATCGGTGAGTGCCTGTCCGATCTCACGGCGCTGATCCACACCGACTTCACCTACGACTCCGCCGCCACGACCGTCTCCTCGACCCTCGAGGAGGTGCTCGCCGCCCGGCACGGCGTCTGCCAGGACTTCTCTCACGTCGGGCTCGCCGCGGTGCGCGCTGCAGGGCTCGCGGCCCGTTATGTCTCCGGGTATCTGCGGACCGCGCCGTCGGCCGGCGGGGTGCTGGGCACCGAGCCGGTCGGGGAGATGGTCGGCTCCGCCGCCTCCCATGCCTGGCTCAGCGTGCTGGTCCCCGGAACCGGCTGGGTGGACATCGACCCCACCAACCGCGCCTTCGTGGACCAGCGCTTCGTGACCACCGCCTGGGGCCGGGACTACGCGGATGTGCCGCCGCTGAAGGGCATCGTGGTGGGACCGCCCGGCGCCAGCAGCACTCTCGCCGTCGCCGTCGGAGTGGTGCCCGAGGCACCGGGCGCCGGCAGCCCGGAGTGAGTCGCCGGAGTGAGCCTGGCCACCTCTCGCCGCACGACGAGCAGGTCCCGGGATGGCGACTGCCGAAGGAGCGCGCTCGACTGTCCGGTCAGGCGTAGCCTGACCGCCGGTAACCGGACGGTGCACGTCATGCAGGGCCCGGTCGCCGTCCCCTGCCACCTCCTGGAGACCTTCCCATGAACGTGCCCGCGCCCGCGGACCCCACTCCTGCCGCCACGCCCAGCGCGCCGAGCCCCGTGATCCCCACGCCGAAGGCACTGACGACCGCGCTCGAGGATGCGATGTACGCGAAGGCCACCGCACCGTGGAGCCGGATGTTCCTGCAGACCCTCACCGGGGGCGCCTTCATCGCCCTGGGATTCGTCTTCATGGTCACCACCCAGCAGGGGATGGGCGACTGGCCGGTCGGCATCGCCAAGCTCATCGGCGGCACCGTCTTCTCCGTCGGCCTCGGGCTCGTGGTGATCAGCGGCTCCGACCTGTTCACCGGCACCACCCTGACGTTCATGCCTAGGCTGTCCGGACGGATCTCCACCGGTCGGATGCTGGGCCACTGGGGGATGTCCGCAGGCGGCAACCTGCTCGGCGCCCTCCTCATCGCACTGCTGATGCTCGGCGCCGGGACCCATGCGACCAACGGGTCCGCCTGGGGGCTGATCGTCCTGGACACCACCCGGTCCAAGCTCGATCACGACTGGCACCAGGCCTTCTTCCTGGGGGTCCTCGCGAACCTCGCCGTCTGCCTGGCCGTCTGGGTCGCCACCGCCGGCAAGACCGTCACGGACAAGGTCCTCGGCGTGGCCGGGCCCATCGCCCTGTTCGTGGCCACCGGCTTCGAACATTCCGTGGCCAACATGTTCATGCTCCCGATGGGACTGCTGATCAAGACCTTCGCTGGCGACTCCTTCTGGCAGGGCGAGGCGATCCAGGCAGTCGGGACGTCCCTCGAGGACTACTCCTCGATCACGGTCGGCGCCGCGATCTGGGACAACATGATCCCGGTGGTCCTGGGCAACATCGTGGGCGGGGCGGTGCTGGTCGGCGCCTACTTCTGGGCGACCTACCGCCGAGGAGATGCTGACCTGGCCAGGAGCTGACCCGCGACGTCAGGCCGCTCACAGTGGCCCGGGTCCGGGCGAATTTCGCGTATAGAGTGGTGCGGAAATCTGCGCAGAGCGGAGTCGGCGGATGACGTCGCGACCGCTCCGGACCGCATCCGACCCGGCGCCACCGCGCCATGAGACCGAGGTGAGATGTCCTCCTCCCAGCAGCCCTTCCGTCTGGCCGTGATCGGCTCCGGCCCCGCCGGCGTCTATGCCGCTGAGACCCTGCTGCGCTCTGCGCCGGTGAAGAACGGTGAGCTCCAGGTCACGATCGACCTGTTCGATCGCCTCCCCGCTCCCTTCGGGCTGATCCGCTACGGCGTCGCCCCGGATCACCCGCGCATCAAGGGGATCATCACCGCGCTGCATCGGATCCTGGGTCGCGGTGACATCCGTTTCCTCGGCGACGTCGAGTTCGGCACCGATCTGACCATCGAGGACCTGCGGACCCATTACGACGCGGCCATCTTCGCCACCGGCGCGCTCAAGGACGCCGAGCTCTCGGTGCCCGGCGTCGAACTCGCAGGCTCCCACGGCGCCGCAGACTTCGTGGCCTGGTACGACGGCAACCCGGACTATCCCCGCACCTGGGAGCTGGACGCCGAGTCCGTCGCCGTGGTCGGCAACGGGAACGTCGCCCTGGACGTCGCCCGCGTGCTCTCCAAGACCGCGGATGAGCTGCTGCGCACCGAGATCCCCGCCAACGTGTACGAGGGCCTGCAGGCTGCGAAGACCACCGACGTGCACGTCTTCGGCCGTCGGGGACCTGCGCAGACCAAGTTCTCCCCCCTCGAGGCGCGCGAGCTGTCCCACCCGCGGGGTCTCCAGGTCGTCATGGATCCGCGCGACATCGAGCAGATCACCGAGGCCCAGTGGGAGACCATCAAGGCCGACAAGCGCACGGACCAGGTGGTCCAGACCTTCGTGGGCTGGCTCGAGGAGCAGCAGCGCCGCGAGGCCGCCGGTGAGGAGCCGACGGACCGCGAGGGCCGCCCGGTCCAGCGCCGCCTCCACATGCACTTCTGGCACCGCCCCGTCGAGATCCTCGGCGAGGGTGGCGACGGAGGACGAGTCACCGGCATGCGCTTCGAGCGCACCCAGCTGGATGAAGAGGGCAACCTCGAGGGCACCGGCGAGTTCGTGGACTACGAGCTCGGCGCGATCTACCGGGCCGTCGGGTACCACGGCTCCGAGCTGCCCGGCATCCCCTACGACGCGAAGCGCGGCGTGATCAGCAATACCGCCGGCCGTGTCACCGCTGCCGAGGGCGATGTGCTGCCCGGCCTCTACGCCAACGGCTGGATCAAGCGCGGCCCGGTGGGCCTGATCGGCGCGACCAAGTCCGACGCCATCGAGACCATCGCCAGCCTGCTCGAGGACATCGAGTCCGGTGTTCTGCACTCCGCGCCCGAGCGTGACGGCGACGCTGTCCTGCGCCTGCTCGAGGACCGTGGCGTGCCGTACACGACTTGGGACGGCTGGATGGCGCTGGACGAGCACGAGAAGGCGCTCGGCGCCGCCGCGGTCGACGCCGACGGAGAGCCCCGCGCCCGGATCAAGGTCGTCGAGCGCGAGGAGATGGTGCGCGTCTCCCGCGACGCGGTGAACCAGCCCTCGCACGCCTGACCAGCACCACAGCACCACCGGCCACCACGAGGAGCCGGGACCGTCGCCTCGACCCGGCATCGGTCCCGGCTCCTCGTCTCCCACCTCACATGCGCGGGACAGCACCCCTGACGACCCCTATTCTGTAGTGAGCATTCCACTACTGAGAGGTCCCCCATGCGCACCGTGTCCTACGACCGCTTCGGCGAGCCCGCCGACGTCCTGCAGACCCGCGAGGTCGACGCCCCCTCCCCCGCCGCAGGCGAGGTTCTGCTGCGGCTGGTCCTCAGCCCCATCCACCACCACGACCTGTGGACGATCCGCGGCACCTACGGCGTGCGCCCTGAGCTTCCCGCGCAACCCGGCAGCGAGGCCGTCGCGGTCGTCGAGCAGCTCGGCGAGGGCGTGGACACCGTCGCCCCCGGGGACCGGGTGGCGGTCACCGGCGTCCCGTGCACCTGGGCGGAGCTGTTCACCGCGCCCGCCGGGGCCCTGATCCCGCTGCCGGCGGAGCTTCCCGACGAGGCCGCCGCCCAGCTGGTCGCCATGCCGTTCAGCGCCCTGTCCCTGCTCGAGCACCTGGACCTTGCCCCCGGCGAGGTGCTCGTGCAGAACGCCGCGACCGGGGCCGTCGGCCGTCTGGTCGCCCAGTTCGCACGGGGCCGCGACCAGCGGGTGATCAGCCTGGTGCGCCGCAGCAGCGGCATCGAGGAGCTGGCCGCACAGGGCATCGGCGACGTGGTCGCCACCGACCAGGAGGACTGGGAGCAGCAGGCCCGCGCCCTGATCGGCGACGCGCACGTCGCCGCGGGACTGGATTCCGTGGGCGGCGAGGCCGCGGGGCAGGTGGCCTCCCTGCTCGGCGAGGGCGGGCGCCTGGTCGTCTTCGGCGCGATGGGCGGCACCACGATGGCGCTGCCCTCCGGCCCGATCATCTTCCGCGACCTGAAGGTCGAGGGATTCTGGGGCGCGAAGGTCTCCGCGCGAATGAGCCCCGAGATGCGGCGCGGGCTGATCACCGAGATCATCACCCGGCTGCTCACCGGCGAAGTCACGCTGCCCACGGCCGGCACCTTCGCTCTGGACGAGGTGGTCGGCGCCGTGTCGGCGACGCTCACCGATGGCCGACAGGGCAAGGTGCTGCTGCGCCCCTGATCAAGCCATTGCCGGAGCACATCGTCCCGGCCGCACGCAGGAGGCAGGACCCCGACGGGATCGATCCCGTCGGGGCCCTCCGTCACGCATAGGCCGGCACCGAGCCTCCGGCAGGCGACGTTCAGTCGTCGCTGACGGTGACCGTGACCGGGATGTTCCCGCGGGTGGCGTTCGAGTACGGGCACACCTGATGGGCGGCCTCGGCGAGGGCCTGGGCGGCGTCGTGGTCCAGCTCCGGAATGACCACCTCGAGCTCGACGGCGAGCGAGAAGCCCCCATCCCCCTCGGAGCCGATGGTCACGCGGGCGCCGACGCTCGAGCCGTCGATCGCGATCTTCTGCCGGCGCGCGACGGACTGCAGCGCGGAGTGGAAGCAGGCGGAAAAGCCGGCGGCGAAGAGCTGCTCGGGGTTCGCGCCGTTCCCGCTGCCGCCCATCTCGGCGGGGATTGCCAGATCCAGGGCGAGATCGGCGCCGACGACGTCGACGTGTCCGTCGCGGCCGCCGCCGGTGGCGAGAGCTTCGGTGGTGTAGAGCGGCTTCATGGAGTGTCCTTGTTCTCGAGATGGGAGAGGGCGACGTCGAGGGCGGCGAGCGCCGCCCCGTGATCCACCCGGGCCATGGCCAGCGCGCTGATCAGCAGCGAGACGCAGGTCTCCACCAGGCGCTCGCGGTCCGCGGGCGTGCGGTGGGGGCGCTGGGCCGCGGCGCCGCGCGAGAACGCGGCGTGCAGCTCGGCGCGATAGGCGCGCACCACCTCGGCGATGGTCCCGTCGCGGGCGATACCGGAGCAGGCGGTGTTCACCAGCAGGCAGCCGTCGGCGGGGGTGCGGCCGGTCGGGTCCGCGAAACGTTCGCGGGCCGCACGGAAGTAGGCGACGAGAGCATCGGGAGCGATCGCCGGCGCGCGCAGCGGAGCGAGGCCGGGGCGCACCACCTGGTCGAGATAGTCCTCCAGAGCGGCGTCGAAGAGGCCGCGCTTGGAACCGAAGGCGTGGTAGATGCTGCTCGCGCTCAGGCCGGTGGCCTGCTGGAGGGTCGCCATGGAGGCGGGTTCGTAGCCCTCGCGCCAGAACACGTCGCGCGCGGCGCGCACCGCCTCGTCCCGATCGAAAGCTGCCGGTCGCCCCATGATCCCTCCCGAAGTGCTCGCGCCCGTCCGTGCATCCTGTCGCCGATCGCACCGGGAACCGGGGCGACGGGCGACGTGGCACCCACTATAGTGGAGCAATCACTTCACAATGCCCTCGGAGGTTCCTTTGATCATCCTCGGTTCCGTGCTCGCCCTGGCCGCCGCCGCCCTGCACGTCGCGATCTTCGCCCTCGAGTCCCTGCTGTGGGGCACTCCGCGAGCCGCCGCCGTTTTCGGCGAGCAGAGCCCGCAGGAGGTCGCCGCGACGAGGCTGATGGCCCTGAACCAGGGCTTCTACAACCTCTTCCTCGCGGTGCTCGCCGCGCTGGGGGCCGTGCTGCTGCTCGCGGGCACGACGGCGGTCGGGGCGGCGCTAGCCCTCGCGGGCACCGGCAGCATGCTCGCCGCGGCGCTGGTGCTGCTGCTCGCCTCCCCCGCCCATCGCGGGGCGGCGCTCAAGCAGGGCGCCCTCCCGCTGCTCGCGGTCCTCGCCCTGACGGCGGGCCTGGCCCTCTGAACCCCAACCCCGGATCCCCCACCTCCTGACCCCAGGACGCGGCGCAGGCTCGATCGCCCGGTCACACAGGCGAGCGCAGGCTCGAGCGCCCGGTCACGCAGGCGAGCGCAGGATTGAGCGGGGCGAGCGGGCGGTGATCCAGCGCCGAACCGTTCAGCGCCGGATTCCGGCCAGGAAGTCCCCGATCCGGTCGATGGCGTCCGCCAGCACCTCGACGGACGGCAGGGTGACCAGTCGGAAGTGGTCATGCGTGGGGAAGTTAAACCCGGTGCCCTGGGTGACCAGCAGCTTGCGGGCGCGGAGCAGGTCATAGGCGAACTGCTCGTCGTTGTCGATGCGGTACATCTCCAGATCGAGCTTCGGGAACATGTACAGCGCACCCTGCGCCTTCTGCACCGAGACGCCGGGAATCGCGCTCAGGCCCTCGTAGGCGACATCGCGCTGCTCGCGCAGCCGGCCGCCGGGCAGGATCAGCTGCTGGATCGACTGCTGGCCGCCCAGCGCCGTGGCCACGATGTGCTGCGCAGGAACATTGGGGCACAGGCGCATATTGGAGAGCACGTCCAGGCCCTCGATGAAGCTCGCCGCGTGGTCCTTCGGGCCGTACAGCGCCATCCAACCGGCCCGGAACCCCGCCACCCGATAGGCCTTGGAGAGGCCGTTGAAGGTGATCGAGAGCAGATCCGGGGCGAGCGATGCGATCGGGGTGTGGACGACGTCGTCATAGAGGATCTTGTCGTAGATCTCGTCCGCGAGGATCATCAGCCCGTGCTTGCGGGCGACCTCGAGGATGTCTCGCAGCACATGCTCGGGGTACACCGCGCCGGTGGGGTTGTTGGGGTTGATCACCACGATCGCCTTGGTGCGCTCGGTGACCTTGTCGGCGATGTCGGTGACATCCGGCCACCAGTGCTCGTCCTCGTCGCATCGGTAGTGCACGGCGCGGCCGCCGGCGAGCGAGACGGAGGCGGTCCACAGCGGATAGTCGGGCTGCGGGACCAGCACCTCGTCGCCGTCGTCGACCAGGGCCTGGCACACCATCTGGATCAGCTCGGAGACGCCGTTGCCGAGGTAGACGTCC
This sequence comes from Brachybacterium sp. AOP42-C2-15, assembly GCF_052377065.1. NCBI lineage: Bacteria > Bacillati > Actinomycetota > Actinomycetes > Micrococcales > Dermabacteraceae > Brachybacterium > Brachybacterium sp. AOP42-C2-15. The sequence continues at coordinate 123,904 of NZ_JBQSWK010000005.1, read as the reverse complement.
TCGAGCCCGATGCCGGGCATGTTCCGGGTCTGGTAATACTGCGCGACCGCTCGACGAGCAGAGGGGATGCCCTTGGAGTCGGAGTAGCCCTGTGCGGTGGGCAGGTTCTTGATCATGTCGACGAGGATCTCGTCGGGCGTCTCGAAGCCGAACGGCGCGGGGTTTCCGATGTTCAGCTTGAGGATCTGGTGGCCCTCGGCCTCCATGCGAGCTGCCTCTGCGGGGACCGGTCCTCGGATCTCGTAGCACACGTCGCGCAGTTTCGAGGACTGGGTGAAGATCATTCTGGGGCTCCTGGCCTTCTCGGGTGTGCGACAGCGTAGCGCTCACGATGACAGGAAGTCGGGCGCGGGCACTTGACGAGACGGCTTTAATTTCATAGTTTCAGTAAGGCGGTGTCGCAGAGGACGTCGCACCGTCGCCACGACCGCCCCTGGAGGCCGCAGTTGTCCGCTCATGAGATCCCCGCCGATCACCCGGTGCTCGCTCCCCGCCCCGGTGCGACCCACCGCCTCCACCTCACCGCCTCCGGTGTCTCGGTGGTCCTGGATGTCACCGATGGGCGGGCGCCGACGATCGCCCACTGGGGCGCGGCGCTCGGTGAGCTCGGTGAGGCAGGGCTCGATGCGGTGTGCGAGAGCGCCGTCGACGTCGTCCCCCAGAATGCGGTCGACGTCCCGGTGCGGATCGGGATCATTCCCCAGCAGAGCGACGGCTGGATCGGCCGGCCCGGCCTCAGCGGCTCCCGTCCGGACGGCTCCGGCTGGAACCCCCGGCTCATCACCGAGAGCATCGCCCTGGGCGGCACCCCGATAACAGCCGCACACATCGAGAGCGGCGCCGCCACGGTGCGCTTCGTCCTGACCGACGCCCTGCTCGGTCTCGCACTCCGCCTCGAGGTCGAGCTGCTCCCCTCCGGGCTGCTGCGGATGCGCACCACTCTCACCAACACCGCGAAGACCCCGTACTCCCTGGCGGAGCTGACGCTCACCGTCCCGGTCCCGGCAGATGCCGAGGAGCTGCTCGACTTCGCCGGTCGCTGGGCCAAGGAGCGCACCCCGCAGCGCTCCGCGTTCACCGTCGGCACCCACCTGCGCGAGAACCGCCGCGGACGTACGGGACCCGACTCCGCATACGTCCTGCACGCCGGCCGCCCCGGCCTCGGCTTCCGCCACGGCGAGGCGTGGGCCGTGCACACCGCCTTCTCCGGCAACCACCGCCACCTCGCCGAGCAGATCAACACCGGCCGACGGATCCTGGGCGGCGGCGAGCTGCTGCTCCCGGGCGAGCTCCACCTCGCCCCCGGGGAGGAGTACGCGGGCCCCTGGCTCTATGCCTCCTACGGCGAGGGGCTCGATGCCGTCGCCTCCCGCTTCCACCGCCATCTGCGTTCCCGGCCCCAGCACGTGGACACTCGCCGGCCCGTCACCCTGAACGTCTGGGAGGCGGTCTATTTCGATCACGATCTGGATCGGCTCAAAGACCTCGCCGAGCGTGCAGCGGCGCTCGGCGTGGAACGCTTCGTGCTGGATGACGGCTGGTTCGGCTCCCGTCGCGATGACACCTCCGGGCTCGGCGACTGGGTGGTCTCCGACGACGTCTGGCCCGACGGGCTCGGCCCGCTGATCGACCACGTGCGCGGACTGGGCATGGAGTTCGGCCTCTGGTTCGAGCCGGAAATGGTCAACGAGGACTCCGACGTCGCCCGCGCCCATCCCGAGTGGATCATGGCCTCCTCCCCCGAGCGGATGCCCCTGGAATCACGGCACCAGCAGGTGCTGAACCTGTCTGTCCCCGCCGCCTTCGCCCACGTCCGGGACCAGATGATGGCGATCCTGGACCGGTACGAGATCGGCTACCTCAAGTGGGACCACAACCGTGACCTGCTGGAGGCTTCCACCTCGCAGACCGGCCGGGCCGCGGTGCATGAGCAGACCCTCGCCGCCTACGCGCTGATGGATGAGCTGAAGGCGGCCCACCCGGGCCTGGAGATCGAATCCTGCTCCTCGGGCGGGGCCCGCGTGGACCTCGAGGTGCTCGAGCACACCGACCGGGTGTGGGTCTCGGATTGCATCGACCCCCTGGACCGCCAGCAGATGAACCGCTGGACCTCGCAGCTGATCCCGCTCGAGCTGATGGGCAGCCACATCGCCTCCGGCCGCTCCCACACCACCGGCCGCCTCCACACCCTCGCCTTCCGCGGCCTGTCGGCCCTGTTCGGACATCTCGGCATCGAGTGGGACCTGGCCCGGGCCACAGCCGCGGAGCTGGAGGAGCTGCGGGAGTGGATCGCGCTGTACAAGGAGCGCCGCGAGCTCATGTTCACCGGCGAGCTGGTGCGCGTGGACCGCGGCAACAGCCCGCTGTGGATGTACGGAGTGGTGGCCCCGGACCAGGCGGAGGCGCTGTTCGCCCTCGCCGCCGTCGGGCGGTCCTCCGAGTCCCAGCACGAACGGCTGCGCTTCCCCGGGCTCGACCCCCGCGCCCGCTATCTCCTCCGACCGCTGCTGATCGGCGAGCGCCCCACGGGCCTGGCCCTGCCGCCCTGGTGGCAGCGAGCAGCGGCGGAAGGCGGACTCGCTCTGCCCGGCGCCGTGCTCACCACCTCCGGCCTGGCCGCACCCCTGATCGATCCCGAGCAGGGCGTGCTGTTCTCCCTCACCCGGCTGCCTGACTCGGCCGCCTGACCCGGCTGCCTGACTCGGCCGCCTGAGGCAGCTACCTGACGCGGCCGCCGCCCGATGACCCCTTTACACCGCGGTCCGGCATCTCCGGACCTCGCAATCTCGCCCCCCATAGGAAGAAGAACGCCATGTCCACCGTGACGACGTCGACACGGTCGGCTCCCACCAGACGCCGCAGGAAGGACGACACGAAGCTCGCGCTGATGTTCATCGCGCCAGCGACCGTCGGCCTGCTGGTGTTCCTCGTGTGGCCTCTGCTGACCGGCATCTATTACTCCTTCACGGAGTACACCACCCTCACCCCGCCGGTCTGGGTGGGGCTGGAGAACTATCAGAAGCTGATCGCGGATCCTGTCTTCTGGAACTCGCTCAAGGTGACGGTCTGGTACGTGCTGATCAACATCGGCGTCCAGACGGTCGTCGCCCTGCTGATCGGGGTGCTCATGCAGCGCCTCACGCAGTCCACGATCCTGCGCTCGCTGGTGCTCACCCCCTACCTGGTCTCCAATGTGGTCGCCGCGATCGTGTTCCTGTGGATCCTGGACACCCAGCTGGGCATCTTCAACATCTTCCTGCAGTGGATCGGCTTCGACCCGGTCTCCTTCTGGGCCAACGAGACCTGGGTGATCCCGACGATCGCGCTGGTCAACGTATGGCGCCACATGGGCTACACCGCGCTGCTGCTGTTCGCGGGCCTGCAGTCCATCCCCGTCTACCTCTACGAGGCGGCGCGCACCGAAGGGGCGGGCGAGATCGCCCAGTTCCGACGCATAACCCTGCCGCTGCTGCGCCCGATCCTGGCACTGGTGCTGATCATGACCATCATCGGCTCCTTCCAAGTGTTCGACACCGTGTCCGTGACCACCCAGGGCGGTCCGGCCGACGCCTCGAAGGTGCTGCAGATGTACATCTACGAGAACGCCTTCGCCCAGTACCAGTTCGGCTACGCCTCAGCCCTGTCCGTCGCACTGCTGGTGATCCTCATGGTCATCACCTTCACGCAGTACTGGCTGACCAAGGCCGGACAGTCGGACCTGGACTGACGGGAGAGAGAACATGACCATCACATCGCAGCCCGTCACGGGCAGCCCCGGCACCGCCGGCAGCACGAACTCCACCGACCCCACGGGTCGCTCGATCCATCGGCCGAAGAAGCCCATCCCCTGGGGGAAGATCGCGGCCTGGGCCGTGATGGTGATCTTCCTGCTGATCACCCTGTTCCCCTTCTACTGGATGCTGCGCACCGCGCTGTCCAGCAACAATGCCCTGGCCACGGATCCGGGCAGCCTGCTGCCGGTGGGCCTGAACCTCGGCGGCTTCGAGCGTGTCTTCGGCCTGCAGGATGTCGAGACCGCGATCTCCCAGGGAGGCAGCGGCGCGTCGATCAACTTCTGGCGCTATCTGCTGAACTCCGTCATCGTCGCCACGGTGATCACCGTCGTGCAGACCTTCTCCTGCGCGATGGCCGCCTATGCCTTCTCGCGCCTGCGCTGGCGCGGCCGGGAGACGGTGTTCCTGATCTTCCTGGGCTCGCTGATGATCCCGCAGATCTTCACCCTGCTGCCCAACTTCATCCTCATCAAGAACCTGGGCCTGGTGGACACCCTGGCAGGGATCATGCTGCCGACGCTGTTCATCTCGAGCTTCGCGATCTTCTTCCTGCGGCAGTTCTTCAACAACATCTCGAGGGAGGTCGAGGAGGCCGCCCTGATCGACGGGGCGAGCAAGTCGCGGGTGTTCTTCACCCTCATCCTGCCGATGTCCAGCGCACCGCTGGCCACTCTGGCCCTGCTCACCTACATGGGCGCGTGGAACGAGTACTTCTGGTCGCTGATGGTGTCCTACACCGATCAGTCCCGGGTGCTCACCGTCGCGCTCGGCGTCTTCCGAGCCCAGTCGCCCGGCACCGGCCCCGATTGGTCGGGCCTGATGGCGGCGACGCTGGTCGCCGCCGCTCCCATGCTGATCCTCTTCGCGCTGTTCGCGAAGAAGATCGTCAACTCCATCGGCTTCAGCGGGATCAAGTGAGGTCACCCATGCATACCCACAAGCGCACACTCCCCTCCCCCACGGCTCTGTCCCGGCGCCGCCTGCTCCAGGGCTCTGCCGCACTCGCGGCGGGCGCCGTCAGCGCCGGTGCCCTCTCCGCCTGCGGTGCGGCCTCTGCCCCGGCAGGTGCCACCGAGATCGACTACTGGCTGTGGGACGCGAACCAGCTGCCCGCGTACTCCGCAGCGATCAATCGCTTCATGGAGCTGAACCCCGACATCTTCGTGCGCGTCACGCAGCTGGGATGGGGTGACTACTGGACGAAGCTGACGGCCAGCTTCGTCGCAGAGGCGGGCCCCGATGCCTTCACCGATCACCTCGCACGCTTCCCCGAGTTCGTGAGCCTCGGGGTGATCGCGCCGCTGGACGGGCTCGCCGCCCTCGAGGACGTCACCGCAGACCATTTCCAGGATGGTCTGCAGGAGCTGTGGAGCGATCAGGAGGGCACCCGCTACGGGATCCCCAAGGACTACGACACGATCGCGATCATGTATGACAAGAACCTGCTCGCCGAGGAGGGGTTCACCCCCGAGGACCTCGAGACGCTGGACTGGAACCCCGAGGACGGCGGCAGCTTCGAAGAGTTGATCGCCCGGCTCTCGCTGGATGCGAACGGTGTGCGCGGCGATGAGGAGGGCTTCGACCCGAAGAACGTGGTGCGCTACGGCATGGCCGCGGACGCCGGGACCGACTACACGGGTCAGACCAGCTGGTCGCCGTTCGCGCTCTCGACAGGTTGGACGTTCACCGATGCGAACACTTGGGGAACGCGCTTCAACTACGACGACGAGCGCTTCGCCGCCACCATGGACTGGTACTTCGGCCTGGTCGACAAGGGGTTCTTCCCACCCTTCGGCATGTTCGGCGACTCCAGCCCCGGCCAGACCCAGCTGCAGTCCGGGAAGGCGGGGATCGCACTCGCGGGCTCCTGGATGATCTCCACCTTCGCGAACATGGAGGGCATGGAGCTGGGGATCGCTCCGCTGCCGACGGGTCCGGTCGGCACCCCGATGTCGATGTTCAACGGCCTCGGGGACTCGATCTCCTCGCAGTCGGAGAAGAAGGAGGAGGCGGCGCGCCTGATCGCGTTCCTCGCCTCCGACGAGGCGCAGCGGATCATCGGCGAGCGCGCACCGTTCTTCCCGGCGACGGATGCCGGCACCGAAGCTGCGATCGAGAGCTACGCCGCCAAGGGGCTCGACGTCACCCCGTTCACCGATCGCGTGGCCAACGGTGAGACCGGTCTGTACCCGCTGGTGGAGAACTCGGCCTCGATCATGCCGCTCATGCAGACGGCCTTCGACCAGTGCTGGATGAGGAAGATCGACGGCGCGGACTTCGCCTCGTTCAACGAACGGGTCAATGCCCTGTTCGAGTGACGCCCTGTTCGAGTGACGCCCTGCTCGAGTGGCGCCCTGCTCGAGTGGCGTCCTGTGTGAATGACAGAGCAGCCGGCGGAGCATCGTCGGGGTCGTGCCTCAGGGCTCGACCCCGACGAACTCCTGCACGGCGATGACGGCGACCCCGCGAGCCCATTCGTCGAAGTCGCCGCTGAGGGTGCGGATCGCCAGTTCCTGCTGTGAGCTGGCGAGACCCCGCCGCAGGATCTCCTCGAAGGTGGGTGCGGCGGCCCGCAGCACGTCCACGTTCTCCCCGCCGAGCACGATCGCTTCGGGATCCACCACCGCGACCAGGCCGACGGCCGTGACCGCGAGCGCGTGCGCCATCTCCGTCGCGACCGAGAGCGCGCCGTCGTGCCCCGTCGCGAGCAGTCCGCGCAGGTCCTCGATGTCCCCTCCCGCGGGAAGCACGCCCTGGTCGTGGGCGCGACGGACCACGGCCTGCGTGCTGGCGACCTCGCGGATCGCGATCATGTCGCCGCCTGGGCCGACGCCGACGGGAACCAGGCCGGTCAGCCCCGCCATGTGGTGGCGTCCGCGCACGATCCGGCCATCGACCACCGTCGCGATCCCCACCCCGGCGCCGACGGTGAGCACGGCGAAGGAATCGTAGGAACGCCCCATCCCGAACCAGTGCAGGCCGTTGACCATGGCAATCAGGTCGTTCTCGACGACCACGGGAAGCTGGATCTGGGCCTCTAGGGCAGCGGCGAGCTCGACGGGCTCGCGCCAGCCCAGCAGATGCGCGGAGACCACGGTGCGGCGCTCGGTGACCAGTCCTCCGAGACCCACTCCGATCCCGACCACATGGGGATGCGCCGCGATCATCGCCTCGACGGCGATCAGGATCGTCTCCTGGATCGTCGCGGGCGCGGTGTCCTCCAGGGAGAGCGTCAGCTCCTCGAGGACGTTGGCGCGCACCGTGGTGACCACGGCGTGGACCTCGTCGGCCGTGACCTTGACCCCGATGAATCGGGGTCCGCGGTTCTCCTCGACGTCGAGCGGCTCATGGGGACGTCCCTTGGCCTGCTGCACGATGCCGAGCGGATGCAGGAGGTCGCGCTCGAGCAGATCTCGGCTCACGCGGGTGACGGTGGGGGCCGAGAGGCCGAGCCTCTGGGACAGCTCGCTGCGCGAGCGGGGGCCGAACCGCAGCAGGTCCCGGTAGACCGTGCGCGTGCTCTCACCGCCGAGATCCGCCATGGTGGCGGAACTGGTGCCTGTGTGTCCGTCCCCCTGCATGCTGAGAGCCTATCGGGGCGGGCCGATCGTCCCGCGCATCACTGGGGTGCCGGGCAGGGTCACCGTGCGTGCCGGGCCGCCGGCGATGGCCTCTCCCAGCACCTCGACGGAGGCGCGGCCGAGCTCGGTGAACGGAGCGGCGACGGTGGTCAGCCCCGGGGTCATGGTGCGGGCGAGCAGCACGTCGTCACAGCCGACGATGCTGCGGTCGGCGGGGACCCGCTCCCCCCGCTCGCTGAGGCCCGCGATCACTCCGGCGGCCATCAGGTCGTCGAAGGCGAAGACGGCGGTGGCGTCGACATCGATGATCTGCTGCGCCGCGGCGCGGCCGTCCTCGAACTGCGCCTCGAAGGGGCCCAGCTCCACGAGCTCAACCCCGGAGCTCTCGGCCCAGGAGCGCACGGCCCGGGCACGGCTGGTCGCAGCCCAGGACGCACTGGGCCCGCGCAGCAGCGCGAAGCGGGAATGGCCGTGCTCGCGGAGATGCTGGGCCAGGCCCTGCAGTGCTTCGGTGTTGTCGCACACCACCGCCGGCAGCGAGCGCACCGCACGGTTGACGATCACGGCGGGGACACCCCGGAGCACGTCATGCAGCTGCTTCGAGGGAAGACGGGCGGAAGCGATGATCAGCCCGTCGACCTGCGGACGGATCCGGGCGACGAGATCCTGCTCCGCGCTCGCGCTGAGCTCGGAGTCGATCAGCAGCAGCTCTGCGTCCTGCTCGCGCGCGGCATCCTGGACCGCGCGGATCAGCGGCGGGAAGAAGGGGTTCTCGACGTCGGGCACCAACATGCCGATCACGCCGGTGCGGCCGGTCGCCAGCCCTCGTGCGGCGCGGTTGGGGGTGTACCCGAGCTCGCGCGCTGTCTCGAGGATCTGCTCGCGCACGGACTGCTTGACCATCTCCGGGCGGGAGAAGGCACGCGAGACCGTCGAGGGCGAGACCCCCAGACTCTCCGCGATCGAGTAGATCGTGGCTCTGCGCATCGCCCACCTCCTGAATACCGGTCACCGCGCAGCGACGGGATCGGTTCCGGCGATGCCGCGGCCCCCGGACACGGTGTCTCTGTTCTCACCCTGCGTGGTCTGGAACCTCATTGTGCCGCACCGGATCCGGTGCGGCGGCCCTGGCCCACCAACGGCCGGTGTCGAGCGGTGAGGGGGTCAGAAGCCCAGCGGCGCTCCCCCGGCCTCCGCGCTCCGCTGCGCCTTGAGTGCGACCTCGGTGGCCTGCAGGCTCGCTGCGGTGGTGACCTCGGGCTCGCGGCCGGCCAGGAGCGCGTCGAAGAAGTACTGGGCTGGGCGGGGCGCCGGCCCCAATGGCTCCTCCCAGGTGGGACGGTCGTGGGTGGTGACCGTGAGGCGGTGGTACGCCCAGTCCAGCTCAGCGGTCCCCTTCCCTCCGGTGATCCTCATCCGGTAGTGGCCGTGGACCTCTGCCGCTTCAGGCGCCAGCCAGTTCGCCTCGATGGTGGCGGGGACTTCCCCGACGCGCATCAAGAGGCTGACGTGGTCGTCGAAGCCGGGATGGTCCTGCGGCCGGGCATTGCCGACGAAGGCGCTCACGCTGCCGTGGAGCGCCGCCAGGCCGGACTGCCCGGCGACCAGGTCCAGGACCAGATCGATGTCGTGGATGGGAAGGTCCCCGGCGATCCCGCCGTAGGTGGCCGGGTCCATGAACCAGGCCGGACGAGCGGACTGGCCGAGCTTGTGCGGGCCGGTGCTCGCGATCATCGCGATCCTGCCCAGCACCCCGTCGGCGAGCAGTCGACGCAGCGCGAGGGTGGCGGGATAGAAGCGCTTCTCGAACACTATCGAGACGTGCCGCTGAGCCCGATCTGCCACGGTCCTGATCTTGTCGAGCTGGTCGAGGGTCGTGCACAGCGGCTTGTCGGCCAGCACATGCGCGCCGGCGTTCAGCGCGGCGATGCTCGCCCGTGCGCGTTCGCTGTAGATCCCGGCCACCAGGGCGACGTCGACGTCGTGGGCGGCGAGCAGCTCCTGCGCGGTGTCGTAGAGGGGAACCTCGACCCCGCCGAGGAAGCGTTCACGCAGGGCGACATCGGGCTCCGACGCGGCCACCAGCTCGAGCTCCTCGCGGTGCTGGACCTCTGCCAGCGCATAGTCGACGTGCTGGTGGGCTGCGCCCAGGATGGCGACCTTCATCGCAACTCCTTCATGGTGACCGTGCGGCCGGTGGCGGCCGCCGTGGTGAGCGCGTCGAGCAGGCGCACGGTCTCCGCGCCGTCCCGACCGGAGATCGAGGAGTCGCGTCCCTCGCGCAGCGCCTCGAGGATGTCGGTCCACTGCTGGACGTGCCCGGCGATGCCGATGGCAGCGGGATCCGAGGCGCCGACGCCGATGCCCTCCCCTGCGTTTTCCCCTGCCGCGCCGATCGTCGGTGCGGGGACGCCCGCGACGTCCCAGCGTCGCAGCTCGCCCTGGCCGATCTCGACCACTCCGCGCTCGCAGTGCAGGGTGAGGGTGGCCGGGGTTCCGGGCGGGGTCGCCGTCGAGGTGCTGATCAGCCCCAGGGCGCCGCTGGTGAAGCGGACCGTCGCGACGGTCGTGTCCTCGGCGCCGGGCTGATGGGCGAGGGTCGCGGACTGCGCGGTGACGGAGTCCACGGGCCCGACGAGCCAGCGCAGCAGATCGACGTTGTGGGCACCCTGGTTCATGAGGGAGCCGCCACCACCGGCCGCATCGCCGCGCCATGCGGCGGCGGCGTAGTAGCTCTCGTCCCGCCACCAGTGGACATGGGTGGTGGCGAGCCGCACCGCTCCGAGCCGACCGTCCTCGAGCGCGGCCCTCACGGCCTGCACCTCGGGCTCGAGGCGGCGCTGGGAGATGACGTGGATGCTGAGGCCCTTCTCCGCGGCGAGGGTGACGATCCGGTCGGCGTCGGCCGCAGTGAGGGCGAGCGGCTTCTCGACCACCACGTGCTTGCCCGCTTCGAGCGCGGCGAGAGCGCTCTCGGCGTGGGCGCCGCTAGGGGTGCAGATCGCGATCACGTCGACGGACTCGTCGCGCAGCAGCTCCTCGGGCGGGAGCTGCGCGACGTGCGGCCAGCCGGCGTCGGCTGCCTTCTGTGCGTCTCCTCCGCTGTAGCTCACGAGCGTTGCCCGGTCCTGGAGCCGGGTGAGCGCCTGGGCGTGCGAGCTGCCGATGGTGCCGAGCCCCAGCAGGCCCACTCCGATCGGGGGTGTCTTCTCGACCATGAGATCTCCTTCGAGTCTGCGCGGGCGCGGCGCCTGCAGCTGGCGCCATTGTCCCGGCCCTGTCGAGAATAGGCCCCGCTCGCGATCGGAGCAAGCGATTGCACCTGGGCGGATACCGGTGATGGAATGGGAGGGAATTCAGGGATTCACTTGACCTGCAAGCGATTGCAGATCATGCTGGGGACTGTCCATCTACCGCGCTGACGGGGCAGAAGGCTCCGAGCGCTGAACGTCCGCCTGCGGGCGGACCACGAGGGGAGCAGCCGTGCTGCGCATCGGCCTCATCGGCACCGAGAACTCGCACATCACCCACTTCACCCGGTTCCTCAACGTCGAGGACCGCCATCCGGGGACGCGTGCCGTCGCCCTCGTCGGCGGTCGCTCGGAGCGGAACCAGGAGCTCGCCGAGCTCGGCGGGATCGAGCAGATCGTCGAGGAACCCACCGAGCTGGGCGACCAGGTCGACGCCGCGATCGTCTCCACCCGGGACGGCGCGAAGCATCTCGAGCACGCCCGCCCGCTGCTCGAGGCGGGGAAGGCGGTGCTGGTGGACAAGCCCTTGGCGGCCTCCGTCGAGGACGCCCAGGAGCTGCTCGCCCTCGCCGAGCGCAGTGGCGCCGTACTGCTGTCCTGCTCGGCGCTGCGCTTCGTGCCGGAGATCCCGCTCTTCGCCTCGGCGCCGGAGACCGGCGCCCTGCGCCACCTGCACGTGGCCGGCGCCGCCGATCCGGATAGCGAATACTCCGGGCTGTTCTTCTACGGCATCCACCATGTCGAGACCGCCCTGGAGATCCTGGGGAACCCGACCGTCGAGCCCGGAGCGCTCGAGGTCTCCACGGTGCGCCGCGGCGACACCGTGGTGGCCTCGCTACAGATCGCGGACGCACAGGTCACCCTGACCTTCGTCACCCCGGGCGAGGGCACCCGCGTGCCCTTCCACGCGACGGCGGTCTACGAGAACGCCGTGATCTCGCACGAGCTGACCCTGGGCGGGGACTACAACGCCCCCGTGCTCACGGAGTTCCTGGGAGCGATCGAGGCCGGCGCCTCCCCGCGCTCCCCGCAGGCTCTGCTGACCCCCGTCGCGGTGCTCTCCGCGATCATCGCTTCCCTCGAGAGGATCTCCTGATGAACGACTCCCCCGCCACCGCCACGAAGAATGACCTGCGCTTCGGCATCATCGGCGTCGGCATCATCGGCCAGGGCCACGCCAAGCGGTTCACCTCCGACCAGGCGCCGGCCACATTGATCGCCGTCGCCGATCAGAACCCGGAGGCCGCGCAGAGGATCGCCGCCGAGCACGGGGTCGAGGCCGCCGCGGACGTCACCGCGCTGCTGGCCCGCGAGGACATCGACGCGGTCATCATCGCCGTGCCCTCGGGCCTGCACGCGGACGTCACCGTCCAGGCGCTCGACGCCGGTAAGCATGTGTTCCTGGAGAAGCCGATCGAGGTCACCGTCGCGGCGGCGGACCGCATCCGGACCGCCGAGCAGCGCTCCGGGCGGGTGCTGACCATCGCCAGCCAGCGCCGCTTCGCCGCCGAGAACCAGTTCCTCAAGCAGATCATCGAGGAGGGCACGCTGGGTCGCATCACCTCCGCGACGATCGAGGTGCCGCTGTGGCGCAGCCAGGAGTACTACGACTCCGGCGCCTGGCGCGGCACCTGGAAGCTCGACGGCGGCGGCGCACTGATGAACCAGGGCGTGCACCTGGTGGATCTCACGCTGTGGCTGCTGGGCGAGGTCGAAGAGCTGTACGCGCACACCGGCCTGCTGGCCCACGAGCGGATCGAGGTGGAGGACACCGTCACCGTCACCGCCCGGCTGAAGAGCGGCGCGCAGCTGACCTTCCAGGCCACCACCGCGGCCTACGGCGACCTGCCCATCCGCATGAACCTGATGGGGGACGCCGGCTCGATCGTCACCGAGAACGAACGCGTGGTGCACCTGCACTCGCGCGACGGCCTCGAGCTGCCTGAATTCACTCCGCGGGACATCCTGCTCGAAGGGCTCAAAGACTTCGTCGGCGCCGTGCAGACCGGCACCGCCCCCCTGGTCTCCTCGGCCGAGGCCCGCGCCGCGGTCGCCTTCATCGAGGCGGTCTACGAGTCCGGGCGCACCGGAGCGCCGGTCCGCCCGGCCGCCCTGCCTGCGGAGGTCTGAGCAGACGATGCCGTTCGCCGAGGAGACCCGCCACTGGTGGCGGGACCGCCTGGGCGCCACCCCCGACCCCCTGGGCAGTTGGCGCCCCGGCGTGACCCGGATTCCTGCGCACCCCGGGGTGCGCGGGGAGATCCACCAGCTGCGGATCATGAGCTTCGGCACCGAACTGACCTGCGAGTTCCTACGGCCGACGGCGGCGGCCTCGACGGGCGTCGTGGTCGTGGTGCCGTTCTACGACACCGCGCCCCTGTTCGCGGAAGCCTCGCCGCGCACCGCGCTGAGCGGCAGGGATCCGACCTTGAACGCCCACGGCCTGCAACTGGCAGAGGCCGGCCATGCGGTGCTCGCGGTCCCGTGGTGGTTCGAACAGGTCGCAGCCGAGGATCCGGCGCTGGCCGGCGCCCGGGGACTCGCGGAGCGCTACGGCCCGGCCGCTGCGCGCCATCGCCGCGAGCAGCCGATGCCGGGCCTCGGGCGCAGCATCGCCGACCTGATGCTCGCGCTCACCGCCCTGCAGGAGTCCGGCCTCGCGCCCGCCGCGCGGCTGGCCTCCTTCGGCCATTCGCTCGGCGGCAAGCTCTCCCTGCACCTGGCCGCCCTGGATCCCCGGATCGAGGCCGGCGTCGCACATGAGCCCGGGCTGGGCTTCGCCCACTCCAACTGGGCGGATCCCTGGTACCTCGACGGCGATCTCCCCGCCGACCGCGACCAGGACGAGCTGCTGGGGCTGGTCGCCCCGCGACCCTTCCTGCTCGCGGGTGGCGGCGACGGCGACGGCCTGCACAACCTCGACCTCTTCCGGGCGGCCCGACGGCGCTGGCCCGAGGCGGAGGGACTCGACCTCCTGCTCCACGACGGCGGGCATCCGCTGCCCCGACACGTGATGGCCAGCCTCGCCTCGTGGCTGCGGGACCGACTGAGCTGAGCGCCGCCAGAACACGGCGCGATCCCGGGCAGCCGATCATTCCCTGGGGATGTCTCCTACCGCGCCAGCAGCGTCATCGCGTACTGCTGCGCCAGCGCCAGCAGGAAGCCGATGCCGAGCACGGCGAGGACGAGTTGTGGCACGCCGATCCGGAGCGTTCCCCGCTCCCGGCTGCAGGCGAGCACCACCAGGGCGATGCCGATCAGCGGCACCACGAAGATGGTGATGGCCTGCGCGGTGAGGATCAGCTGGACGGGAATCCCACCGAAGACGATCGCACCCCGTTACCTTCTTCGTAGCCCCGGTTCCACGGGATCGGGGTGGCTGGCCTGTCGGGCCCGGCATGATTCTTGCCCCCAGTCGTAGATGATCCGGGGGGTGTTGTCACCGGGCCTCGATAGGCGTCAGAGGATCGCTGATAGGGACCAGGCCAAGCCGCGTAGCGATGCGACGGTAGGCCGAGCGTAACGTGGATGCCGAGCTCTGAGGCCGCAGGACAAGCCAGTCCTTTCTGTCCGAACCCGCCCTGGAGGAGCTCATGTTTCCCGAACACGACACGGTCGATGTGTTCATTGGCATCGACGTCGGCAAGACCGACCATCACGCCGTCGCAATCGACCGCACTGGCAAGAAGTTGCTGGATAAACCCCTGCCCCAGGACGAGTCGAAACTCCGCGCCCTGACCTCGATCTTTCACGGTGCTGCTGAGCGGCAGTGTCGGGCGTCGTGGCCGATGTCCGTAGCTGATTCTGGCATCGGGGTGTGACGGTCCGCCGCGTGTCGGTCGCGGTGGTCGGGCGTCCAGTGCCAGAGGTCCTTGGGGAGGTCGGTCAGTGACGGGGGCGCTGGGCCTACCCAGCGGGGGCGGGCAGCTGAGCGAGGCGGGCGTGGCCGGCCTGGACGATCCGGGCCCAGATCGACCGGTCCGAAAGGTGCAAGACGAGCTGTCGAGCATGACGCGCGATGCTCGCGGGGATCTGGAACAGGCGGTGGCGCAAACGCTTGGGTTCCCACGTCCTGGCGGGCTGGTCGGCGTAGCCGAGCAGCCCCATCCAGGCAGTGATCTCGCTGGCCAGAGCCACGATCTGGCACCAGATCCGGTTCTGCGCGAAGGACGTCAGGGGCAGGTTCCGCAGGCCCATATCCTTCGCGACCCGAATCCGGTCCTCACAGCGAGCACGACGACGATGCCGGACCTCGAGGTCCGCCAGCTGACCCTGCGTCGCGTTGGTCGCGAACGCCGTGAGCCGGTATCCATCGACGTCATCGAACCGTAGCTGAGCACCGGGATGAGGGCGCTCGCGACGGACGATCACTCGCATCCCGGCCGGCCAGTCCTCATCAAGTTTGAGCAGCCTGGTCAGCTCCGCGACGTCCGCTCCCTCCCGCACCTCGCCATCAGAGTTATAGGCGGACTCCCACACGTGCTTGGGGATCAGGCCGAACAGCTCCGGCGTGTTCGCGGGCAGGGTGAACCCGACCGAGTACGAGACGCGCCGCTTCACCAGCTCCTGCAGCGTCTTCTTCGTCCCGCCGGCCCCGTCGATCCGGACCAGCACCTTCCGCCCCGGCCAGGATCCCATCCCCACCTGCGCCAGTGCATCAGCGATCACGCTCTTGTGGTCCGCTGCGGTGTTCGAGCCAGCATTCCCGGGACGCAGGAGGCAGGCCAGCATCTCCCCGGACCCACCGGTGCCGTGGTCGACGAACGCGAGCAACGGATGAAATCCGAAGCCCTTCTTGAACGTTGGCCGCGCGAATTCCTTCTCGCTGTGAGACGTCACCAGCGATGCGTCCAGGTCTATGACCAGGGGGTTCTTCGCCGTCGCGCCAGCGCCAGTGGCATGTTCACCGGCCAGGGCCCAAGCGTTGTTACGGGCTCTGCGGCGGGCGCCGCTGATGGCCTGTTCGACCTTGTCGACGTCACCGGCCAGGGTCGTGAGCAGCCTGGAGATTGTCGGATCTGAGGCCACGGGCCCATACGCATCTGGCTCCGCTCGGAGCGTCGCGACGTCGGCCAGGCAGTCTCCACCGACCGCGAGCGTGAGCGCGAGATCGGTGAGGATCTTCCCCGGGTCATGACGCGAGAACTGCTTCCGCCACGGCGCCATCGCCCTCGAGAGCTCGGCAGCCAGGCCGGTCGCACGGACAGTCTCGGTCAGCAACACACCTCCGGCCTGACCGACCGCGGACACCGGCGCGACATCAACACGAGGACGTGGATACAAC
The DNA here is from genome assembly GCF_052377065.1 of Brachybacterium sp. AOP42-C2-15. Taxonomy (NCBI): domain Bacteria; kingdom Bacillati; phylum Actinomycetota; class Actinomycetes; order Micrococcales; family Dermabacteraceae; genus Brachybacterium; species Brachybacterium sp. AOP42-C2-15. The sequence continues at coordinate 107,994 of NZ_JBQSWK010000005.1, read as the reverse complement.
CCGGTAGTATTCACCCTGAAGGTGCTCCTTGGCCTGCGATGAACTGGACTCTAGACAAGCCCTATTCTTCCAGCTCAGGAGCACCTTCACCCATCCCGACCCACCCCTCGGACACCTCAACGATGAAAGCCCGAGGCTGATCAGCAAAGTCTCTGGCCACGGCCGGATTCTCGTTGTTGTGGATCAGCCCGCGACCATCGGTGCACTGCCCTTGGCAGTCGCCCGGGACATGGGCGTCATGGTCGGCTATCTCCCCGGTCTGGCGATGCGACGCATCGCCGACCTCCACCCCGGCGAAGCCAAGACCGATGCCCGCGACGCGGCGATCATCGCCGAGGCAGCCCGCACCCTGCCCCACACCCTGCGCTCTATCGTGCTGGCTGACGAGCAGGCCGCGCAGTTGAGCCTGCTCTGCGGTTTCGATGACGACCTGGCCAAGCAGGTCACGGCCACCTCGAACCGGATCCGGGGGCTGCTCACCCAGATCCACCCGGCACTGGAGCGCGTCATCGGCAAGCACCTGGGTCACCCCGTCATGCCTGCCCTGCTGGAGAAGTACCCGGGCCCGGATGCGCTGAGAAAGGCAGGTCAGCAGCGCGTTGCGACGTTCATGCGCAAGTACGCTCCCCGGGGCGGGAACGCCTGGGCCGCAGACATTTTCGAGGCGCTGGACCAGCAGACCGTCACGGTCGCCGGCACCGACGCGGCCGGCCTCGTTCTGCGCCAGCTGGGCACCCAACTCGCCCAACTGCGTGCTGCCCGGGAAGAGATCTTCGAGCAGGTCGAGAAGCTGGTGGCCGACCACCCTCTTCACGACCTCCTGACGTCCATGCCGGCGGTCGGCGTCAGGACTGCTGCCCGGATCATCACCGAGGTGACCGGCAAGCATTTCGAGACCGCGGGCCACCTCGCTTCATACGCCGGGCTCACTCCCGTGACCTGGCGCTCCGGCACCTCGATCCGCGGGGACCACCCCTCGAGGAAGGGCAACAAAGTTCTGAAACGAGCCCTGTTCCTCTCCGCGTTCGCGGCGCTGAAATACCCGGACTCCCGCGCCTACTATGACCGCAAACGGGCCGAGAAGAAGAAGCACAACCAAGCCCTCATCGCCCTCGCCCGACGCCGCTGCGACGTGCTGTTCGCGATGCTCCGCGACGGCGCGTTCTACTCCGCCCCGACCACCCAGGAGACGCCCATCCCGACCACCGCCTGACCCCTCGCACGCGCCCCAGTAGCTGGCAGTAGCCTGACCCTGCCAGCCGCTCCAGCACGGCCACACCCCAGAACTACGATCTCGCCAAAGATGCCCCTCTCCTCTTGACGAGGAACATAGGGACACCCCCCCCGCCCAGCGCGATCACCGCGGTGATGCAGATCTTCACCGCTGCGGAGTCCAGACCGCGCGCATCGATCCCGAGCGCACCGGCCAGCATGGAGCGACGCAAACAGAGTCACCAGATCGCCCTCGTGTCCCGTCTGCGGCCTCCACGCGTCGTCTCCCACCGGCTGGCCCCAGGCGCCGCTCGACCCCGAGCGGGATCGATCCGTAGCGACCGCCCCTATCGAACGCGATGCCACCGCACGCGCAGTCACAGCCAGCGGCGCAGCCACTCCACGCCCGGCTCAGCCCGAACGACGTGGCCCTCGGAATGCAGGTCCAAGTCGATGTACGAGTCCAGACCGAGCTGTTTCCAGTGGGTTCGAGCTCTTTCGTACTCCTCGACGACCTGCGGCCACCACGCAATGGAATCGCGCTTGCCGATCTGGACCAGGAAGGGCCGCGGACAGATGAGCGAAGCGAGATCTGCATCGCCGAAGGCAGTGAGGTGTCCGGGAAGGAACGCGTGGTCCTCGGACGTGTCCTCGAAGGTGACGTAGCGAGTGTCCTGGACGACCATCTTCGCGGCACGGTCATTGAAGAACCCGCTGGACACTGCCACAGTGAAGCGCTCCGAGAGCGGAGTCCACATCTGCACGGCGAGCCCGCCCCAGCTCGATCCCCAGAACCCCACTGCGTTCGAATCCAGGTCGAATCGCGCGGACACGACGTCCAGTAGGAGGAGCAGTCGAGCAAGCTCCAGGCCCTCCACGGTAGTGCCTGCCAGCCGCGCGAGTCGTTGCGCCCGGTTCCTCGGCGCGATCTGGGTGAGGTTCATCGGTGCCAGGACGGCATATCCGGCAGCGAGCAGTCGACGACCGACGACGTCGTACACCCCGTCGGGATCTCCCACGCCGAATGCACGTTCGGGGGCAGAACCGAGCCCGTGCTGGAAGACGACCAGCTTCTCGGCACCGCCGTCGGGAACGGCGAGCCCCGCTTGAGCAGTCAGTCCTCCCGCGAGCGGAAGCTCGATCCACCAGGAATCGGCTCCCTCGAGCCACTCACCGCCGATCCGGGCCGCCCCGATGGGCTCGAGCTCGGGTGGTGAGAGTAATTGGTGCCAGGCCTCCCGCTGTGGAGCGACGCTGCGCGCGTAGGCTGCCGCGTCGGAGTAGTCACGGTCCCAGACGGATAGAGCCCGTGAGGCGTAGTCGTCTACCAGGAAGGAGCGGAAATAGCTCTCCAGCTCCCTCGCGTAGGCATCGTTGCGTGCCGCGAATCGGCGTTCGTTCATGTCTGCCCTTTCTTCATGGTGCCGGCCACAGAAAGCACGCCCAGCTCCGCTTTCAACCCTTGACGCCGGTGGCCGCCACGCCCCGGATGAAGTACCGCTGCATGACCAGGAACACCAGCAGGGCGGGCAACAGCGTCAGCAGCGCTCCCGCCATCACTTCGGACATGGCCACGTTCTCCACGCGCATGCTGGCCAGGCCCACCGTCAACGTCCTGGAGGCGTCGCTGCTGGAGATCACGAGCGGCCACAGGAAATCATTCCAATTCCACAAGAAAACGAACACGGCAAGTGTCGCCAGAATCGGCTTCGTCAGCGGCAGGATTATCGATAAATACACCCGCAGCTCGCTGGCACCATCAATTCGTGCCGCTTCCAACAGTTCGTCGGGGATTCCTCTGATGAATTGTCTCATCAAGAACAGCGCCTGCGTGTTCGCCAGGCCTGGCAGGATGAGGCCTGCCAAGGTATCCGCAAGCCCCATATTGGAGACCAATATGAACTGGGGAATCAGGGCGATGTGATATGGGATCAAAAGTGTTACCAGTACGATCCAAAATGCGACCTCCTTTCCCCGGAATTTCATTTTCGCGAAGGCATACCCCGCCATGGAGGCAAGGAGGAGGACGCCCACGACCGAGACCAGAGCGTAGACCGTGGTATTGAATGCCCACGAGAAGATGCTTTCGTTGCTGAGCGCAGAACGAATGCTCTCCAGGCTCAGCTCCGCAGGGATCAACGCTCCTGGGAACGGAACCGGTCCGGGCGAGCGAAACGCCAGGACAAGCATCACGTAGAACGGGAATGCAGTGAAGATGCTGATGAGAATGAGCATGAAGTACTTTGGGACCGAGCCCCGGTCCGGTGCGGCCCTCCGGGATTTCAGGGATGCCCACCGGGAGGTCTTTCCAGGCAGCGAACTCATATCAGTCCTCCTTCCCCAGGTATTTGCGCTGGACCAGAGCAATGACCAGGCACAGTGCAAGCAGCGCCACTCCCGCAGCGCTCGCATACCCGAAGTCGAAGGCGGTAAACGCCTGGTCGTAGATCATGTACACGAGGGAGTAGCTCGCTCGGACCGGGCCACCACCCGTCATGGTGAAAATGATGTCGAAGATCTGGAACGAGAAGGCTGTCTCGATGAGAACGACGAAGAACAGCGTCGGACGGATCGTCGGAAGGGTGATCGAGAAGAACTGCCTCACGGCTCCTGCGCCGTCAATTCGTGATGCTTCATAGAGCTCCTCGGGGATCTCATTCATCGCCGCCATCAGAATAAGCATCTCGTATCCGAAGCGGGTCCACATCATGACAACCGCCAGGGCCGGAAGCACGGAGATAGACGATTCGAGGAACGGGATAGATTCCAGTCCGACAGCCTCGGCAAGTGAATTGATCGGGCCCGAGGGCTGATAGATCCAGGTCCACACGACCCCCGCGATCACCAGGCTCGTGACCGTGGGGAGGAAGAACAGAGTGCGGAAAATCTTGATGCCTCGGATCATCCGCACGCAGAGCACTGCCGTCAGCAACGAGGCGATCAGCGTCAACGGAAGGACGATTGCTGTGAAGAGGATCGTGACCCACAGCGCGTTGTAGAAGACCGGATCGGACAGCAGCCGTGTGTAGTTGTCGAAACCGACAACCTCCTGGAACCCCACCGGCGTGTATCGGGTGAAGCTCAGGAGTATTCCGGCCAGGTACGGGCCGCCACGGAAGATGGCGAAGAAGGCCATGTACGGCAGGATGAACATCCATGCCAGAGCGGCCGGCGACAGGCGCCACCAGGGACGTGCCGGCGTGTCTGTCTGCGCTCGGGTGACCAACAAGATCCCTCAGCCGTTCCGCGCAATGATCGCGTCCACCTCGGTGGCAGACGCCTCCAGCGCAGATTGCGGGTCAGCATCGTTCAGCAGCACATCCTGGATATTCGGAGCGAGCGCTCCATAGAACTCTCGGGCCGCCGGATGAAGGGGCCCCGGGGTAATCATGTCCAGCAGCGCCTCCTCCTGACCGAGCAGGGAGTCCGGCTCGTACAGCGAGTCGATCTCGTCGGTGGCCGAGTAAAAGTACCCGGTACGCAAGAACTCCTCGAGGAACTCGCTCTGGGCGAAGAAGTTCAGGAATGCCGTCACCGCACCCGGTGAATCCGAGTTCGCCATCGGGCAGAAGGTGCCCACCGTGCCGGTGCCGATGGCACCGCCGCCCCCGTCCAGCGGAGGACCGACCACGAGGTCCTCTTCCGGTTGGGCAGTGACCGCCACGCTGGCAGCGACTGTCATGAATGCCATGTTCCCCGCAGCGAACTCGCTCTGCTCGATCGTCACACGGCTGGTCAGCGGCTCACGCGGAACGTACTCCTCCGCGACGAGAGCCTTGATCCGCTCCAGCGCGGTCACACCCTCCGCACTGTTGAAGGCCGCAGCGGACTGATCCTCGTTGAGGACCTCCCCTCCGGCCTGCCACAGGTACGGGTAGAAGGAGTGGAGCATGGTCTCCTCGAGGTGCCCCGAGTACTGGGTGACGAAGTGGCCCGCGCCCTTGATGTCCGGCGCGACGTCCATCAGCTCGTCCCAGGTGGTCGGGGGTGCCTCGATACCGAGTTCGTCGAGGATCTTCATGTTCCAGATGTTTCCGCTGACGCCCTGGAGGATCGGCAGTCCGTACAGAATCCCGTCATAGGACGAGCCGTCGACAGCACTCTGCCGCAGAGCGCCGAGCACTACACTGTCGAGTCGCTCATCGACCGGCTCGAGCGCTCCCATCGCGCCATACTGAGCGACGTAGTCGGGATTGAGATACACGACATCCGGCTGGGTACCGGCGGCCACCGCGGACGACAGTGATTCGGAACGATTCGCCCAGGGTTGGATCTGCAGGTCCAGAACCGCGTCCGGATATTCCGCTTCGAAAGCCTCCTTGACCCGGCCCCAGAACTCGACCTCCTCGTCGCTGTCGGGGAAAACCGGGAACATCCACATCGTGACGGTGCCGACGGGCTCGTCGTCACTCCCGCCGCCTCCCGAGCCGCCGCAGGCGGCGAGCACTGAGGCTCCGAATGCGGCGGCAGCCACTCCCGTGAAGGTTCTGCGCTTCATGATGAATCTCCTCGTCATTGAGAACCGGCCATCCGTTAGAAATGGCTTTCTCCTCAAGGGTAAGGGGGGTCCCGAGAGGAGTCAAGCGTCGACAGGTCACCGAACGTACGGCGGGGCGGAGGCGACAACGCCCGAGCAGATCGTCGATACGCAGGTCAGCTGGGACATCTCGGCCAGCAGATCCGCGCGCAGTTCAAAAGGGTTCGCTGACCGAGCGGGGATGGTGGCCGAAACGTGATCTGTAAAATCAGTCTTCTGCCCGATTGATTCGGGGAGAACACCTCGCTCCGCTGAGCGCGGGATCACCTCCTGGATGGAGACGGAATTCTGACTCACGCGTAGGCAGGACTCTTCAGAATGTTTATCCCCGAGACACGGCGAATGCTCCCGCGGCACGCCCACAGGGCACTCGCCGGTATCGGAGAAATCAGCCGAGAAGCGCGAGAAGCGCGACCGCCGGCGGCCGCAGCTCCTCCTTCGCTTCCTCACTGAGCGTGTCCGAACCGCTCGACGCCTCCAGTTGTCGAACGAACCTTTCGATCGGGATGAGCGCGGTCTTGCGTCGGCCACCGTTCAGATGCCTGTGCGCCTGAATCAACGAGTTGGTCAGCCTCGTCGCGAGGGATCCGGCGACGTCACCGGTTCCCACGTACTCCCCGAGCAGCTTCTGGAGCTTCTCCAGCTCGGTGATCGGGTCCGGGGACGGGTCACCCGGGCCCGACCATACGGCCGAGAACAGCGACCCGCCATTGACCCAGTAGATCGTGCTGTCCTCGGCCAGCACCAGCATGTCGCCGCTCGCGTCCGGCAGCTCGTCGACCTCCCGGGTCGTCGGATCGATGCGCACGATGTGGTCGCTGACGCTGCCGTAGATGAGCCCATCCGCCTCACTGTGGTGAAGGTCCGCTGAACTCCAGAGTCCGTTGGGGAAACTGCCCCAGTCGACGGGTTCGACCTCATGCTCATGGACGAGTTCGCCACCCGCCGGATCCAAGGCGAGAAGCTCGCCGACGGTCGCGGCCCACACTTCGTCCTTGGCGACGGTGATTGCGGTGACCGCCAGTCCGTTGACCGGCGTAGTCCAGAGCAGCTGCCTCGACTCGAGGTCGAACGCGAACACGACGGCAGAGTCCTGGGAGGGCTCGATCCCATTCCCGCCGAAGACGCTGGTCCCTCCGAACACCACGCCGTCGTGCGCGTCCAGTGCCACGATGCTCTGGTCGGTGATCAGGTCGTGGTACTCATCCCAGGTCTCCGTGGCGGGGTCGTACAGGGCCAATGACCCCTTCAGCACGCCGTAGCCGGCGACGGTCCCGACGGCGACGAGGTCGCCGGCCGACGCCATGCCGAAGGGGCGATCCTGATGGGTCGACTCCCCGAGTTCCATCACCTGGCGCGGGTTGTCCTCCTCCTCGCCCCAGGGGGCGCTGGTATCGATCTCGTACAGGCGGGCCCCCGGATAGACTCCCGCATAGAGCGTTTCACCATGTGTGACCATGCCTTCGGCCTGGCCCAAGCCGGATTTGGAGCTCCATTCCCCTGATGCCGGATCGAACGTTGCGAGGCCTCCGGACAGGTACCCACCTACGTGGACGCGGCCATCCGGCCCCATTGCGGTGGATCGTGGCGTGACCGATCCACCATCGAGCCCCACCTGGACCGTCTCTGCGACCCCTGCTGCGATGTCATAGCGATGGACCAGCCCGCGGTTCGAGATCGCGACGACCCATTCCGCACCGCTCTCATCGGAGGTCACGCCTACGCCCTTCGTACCGAAGGCCTTCCCGGTGCTCACGAGTTCTCCGTCGGCGGTCCTGAAGGCGAGCTCTCCGTCGAGGGTGAAGTACGTGACGCCATCACCCGTCAGGCCCACCGACTGGCTGTTCAACGGGCCGATCTCGTCGGACCACTGGCCCGTCGTCGTGTCGTACACGAAACCGACATAACTTCCGTCGCACTCGATCTTCGTATAAAGGTCGGTACCTGAGGCCGCCAGTTCATACACGAAAGTGCAGTCGTCGTGACCGTCGGGAAGAGGAACCTGACTCGCCTTGCCGGTGGCGATGTCGACGGCGAAGAGCGCCGCGATCGAGCCCGTCCCTGCGTAGACGGTCTGCCCGATGACTGCCGTGCTGCGTACATAGTTGAGGCCCTCCCCGAACGTTCCGAGATCCCGCCATTCCTCGGTGCTTCTGTCGTAGCTGACGAGGTGCCCCGGCGGCAGAGGTGAGTCGGCCCATCCTTGGAAGGTTCCGGAGTACGCGATCCCGTCGGCGTCGGTGTCCACCTGCCAGAGGAAGCTGGTGTCCGGCGTTGGCCGGCCATCACTGCGGACCTCGGTCGCGCCGGGCACCAGATAGTAGAGAGAGCCGTCCATGTAGCTGGATGTCCAGACCGTGCCGTCCTCGGCGACGGCGACACCCCACGCACCCGAGGCGCCGGGTAACGGGTAGGTGCCTTCGAGCGTTCCGGCGAGGGGATCGATCTCTGCGAGATACGCAGGGCTTCCGCTGACCACCGCCCACAATCTGGGAGAGCCGTCCGGCATGGTGCCGGTAGCGGCTCCGGCGACCGTGGTCGCTGTCAGGGGGACCGTGCCGTGGTCGACGATGGTCGGAGCGCCCTCGACGGCCCCCTCCTCATCACGTCCATCCGGCGCGGCGAGACCCGGGGCCGCCGTCAGTGCGGCAGCGGCGCCGACGCCGCTGCCCAGGAAGACCCTTCTGCTGAGCGCATGTGCCCTGCGTCGTGCTGCCATGATTGTTCTCCTTTGAGTCGACACCTCATCGCCCCGGGGCCACATCGCACCGTGGAGGACGATTCCTGGCTCCACCGTTTCGGTGGAGTCGATCGTGATGGTTGGTGGTCGGTCGCGGCCGCGCCAGGTGGATCCGGGCATCTCCCGCGTCTCGCCCCTTCGGTTCTGTTCGAAAGTTACGGGCGATGTCTCGAGCGGGAGGACAGGGAACTTCGGACCATCAGAAGGGCTCCTCCCGCCAAGAGGGCAAGGAACGCCGCAGCCGCTGCACCGGTGACTTCGGAGCCCGTTCGGGCAAGAGCGGCACGATCATCGCCCGCTTGCTCCGCAGTCCTCGACCCGCGATCGTCACCAGGGGCGGTCGAGGGCCCTGAAGAGGTATCCCCCTCCGAGCCAGAACCGGCGGACGGAGCATCGGGAGGAGCTGGACTAGTCGGCTCCTCCGTACGCCCACCAGGACTCGTCGGCTCCTCCGTCGGCTCTTCCGGCTGCTGGTCAGGTTCCTCTGGAAGCGGCGGCAGGCTGCCGCTGTGCACCGTTCGCCCGTTCATCCAGAAGTTGGTGCCGTCGGGGGCCACCCTCAGGAGTTCTCCCTCGGTCGGGACCGGCGTGATGTCCTCCAAGGTGCGCGGATCGATCCGTACGACCTGTGTCCGGGTGGAAAGATAGAGCGCATTCTCCACCGAGTTCCAGCTCAGATCGCTGATGTGCCATGCACCCTGGAGCGATCCGGACTCGTCATCGGTGATGTCGGCACTCTGCACGGTCTCCCCGCTCTCGGGATCGATCTCGGCGACCTTGCCGACGCTCGCCGCGAACAGGCGACCGTGTTCATCGACGGTAACGGCACCGATGCCCTTCTCCCCGGGCAGCACCGGTCGCTCCCACAGGATCTGCTCGGTCTCGATGTTCCAGGCGAATACTGTGCCTTCGGCCCGCGTCGGCGTCGATCCGTTGCCTCCGTAGATCGTCGTGCCGCCGTACAGGACTCCGTCATGATGGACGAGCGCGATGATGCTGCGATCCGAGAACTCCTCGGTATGCACTGTGAGTTCGTCCGTCACCGGGTCGTACAGAGCCAGCGAACCATTGAGACTGCCGTACTCCGCCACCGTGCCGATCGCCAGCTGATCGCCCGCAGAGACCAGGGCGAACGGCCGGTCCTGGCCGTCGTCGTCCAGACTCGCCACCTCGCGAGGGTTTCCCTGCTCCCAATTCTCCGTCGGGTCATAGGCCGAGATCCGGGCACTGGGGTAGAGGCCGATGTAGACGATCCCGTCGTGCACCGTCATACCCTGCCCCTGGCCGATCCCTCCTTCGTAGGTCCAGGCACCCTCGGCGAGGGTGAAGCTGCCCAGTCCGCCGGTGCGTCGCAGGCTGACGTGGTAGTTCCCGTCCGCATCCGTGACGGCGGTCCGGGCAGTCGCTCCGGTGTCACCCGCCAAGCCTTCCGGGATGCCCGAGTCCACCGAACCCCGGGTCAGGTCGTGGCGGATGATCTTGCCCGTCGCGGAGACGGAGACGACGACGTCATCCCCGGTGGCGGGGTCGGTGACCAGCTCGACGTCCTTGGTCGATGGACTGACCTCGGAGGAGAGTGGCGTCCCGGTAGGTTCCTGCCCGGTTCCGCCATTGAGGTCGAACGCGGCGATGACCCCATCCGCGGCCGCGTAGACGACACCGTCGTCGGAGGGCTGGGAGATGGCGCCGCTGAACTCGTCGATCCGCCAGTCGGACCAATCGCCGGTCGTCGGATCGTAGATCACGCCGATGTTGCTGGAAGTTCCGTTGTCGCACTCCTGCAGGCGCACCGCGAGTTGCTCGCCGATGCGTGTCATCTCGTAGACGAACGTACAGGTGCCGAGGTCCTCGGGGAGCGGGATCTCTTCACGGTCGCCGGTCGTCGGATCCACAGCGAAGAGCTTGCCATCGATTGAACCGGTACCCGCATAGACGGTGTCTCCGACGACGGCTGTGGAGCGCACGTACTCGTGCTCCGCCCCGAACGCGTCGTACACGGTCTGCTCACCGTCGGGGCCGATGCGGAACAGGACGGCTGGGGGCTTGGGAGTCTGGTCCTCGGCCCACCCTTGATAGGTGCCGCCGTAGACGGCACCTGCCTCGTCGGCATCCACCTGCCATACGAAGCTGCTGTCCGGGGTCGGTCGATCGTGGGCAATGGGTTCCTCGGCACCCCAGGGAAGCTCCCACATCTCGCCCTGGATCTGAGAGGAAGCCCAGACGTCTCCCTCGTCGGTGATGCGCAGGCCCCATGACCCTTCGGCATCTGCCATGCGCAGACTCCGGATGACCTCCCCTGACAGCGGATCGATCTCTACCAGCTGTGAATCGGGGCGACCATTGGACACCGCGAAAGTCCTGACATTCCCGTCCGGCATCACCGCTGTATCCGCGGAGCCCAGTGTGACCTTAGCGGCCGGCACCTCGGCATGAGCGATGTCCCATCCCTCGGGTGGCTCAGCATTCGCGGTACCGAGTCCTGCGGTGATCACGGCGGCCACGAGGCCGCCGACCAGTCCTGCCCTCACGGTTTTTGTCTGTGCAGCGCGCATCGTCATCGATGTGTCCTCCGAGCGGGTCACTGCCGTGCCGATCAGGTATCGAGCCTCGAGCAGGAAACCGTTATCTACGATAGGGGTCCAGCATGGACACAGTCAAGGGCGTGACAAAGCTCGGAGTAGTCGACGGTGTTTCACCAGGCCACAGCATTTACCAGGTGCCCGATCCGCAGAATCCCCGGGACGAGTCGACGGCCGACCCGGAACGTTTGCGCCCAACCGGTCTCCGACGCGCCGGCCTCAGTCCCCGAACAGTCCGAGCCCGCCCGGATGCCACGTCACCTGTCCATCCCGCACGGCCACCGACTCCGGGCGCCTCGCCGCGAGCTCCCCGTTCGCCGCCGCGGCGTACTGGCGGCTGTTGTACTCGACCGCTGGCCAGGAGACCGGCAGCACGGAGGCCAGGCCGAGGGAGTGCTCGAGGGCGAGGTCCACCGCGGTGAGGTCCTGGATGGCGAGCTTCATCCCGGCGCGCCGCGCGATGGCCTGGGTGATCATCGCGTGGCTCTGCCCCTTGACGGCCTTGATGACCACGCCGGACCAGCCCTGCTCCTGCAGGGTCTCCAGCTGGGAGAGGCGGGTGTAGCCCTCGTCCAGGAGCACCGGGACGCGGGCGGCCAGCCGTCGCAGCAGCACCGGATCCGCGTGCTCATCCCGCGGGATGGGCTGTTCGAGATAGTCGATCGCGGAGAGCACCTCGGGATCGTGCCGCTCAAGATCATCGAAGAGGGCGGCGAGCCGCGGCAGGGTGTAGGCCTCATTGGGGTCCAGGGAGAGCCGGATGTCAGCGCGCTGCCTGCTCGCGATCCGATGGACGTCGCGCAGCCGTTCCTGATCGGCCACGGGGTCACCGGCGAGCTTGAGCTTCAGGTGGTGCACGCCCTCGGCGCGGATCCACTCTTCGAGGCTGCGCTCCCCGCCAGCTTGTTCTCCCGGAACGAGCGGATCGCCGACGCCGAGCGCGTGCTGGATCGGGAGCGTGCCCCGCGGGGAGGTGAGGGTGTCGCTCGGATGCAGACCCACCCCGTGAGCGCCGTACCTGCCGAGATCCTCGCGCAGGTATTCAGAGGTGTACATCTCGCGCAGCGGTCGGCCCGCCGCTCTCGACCAGGCGTCATGGAGTGCGTTGTCCACCGGCCCGAGGGCCAGCAGGCCGGCCAGGCGCGGGATCCGCTCCCCATTCGCCCGGGGCGCCGCCTCCTCGAGCACGTCGTCGAGCGCGTTGTAGAGCGGTCGCCAGAGGGTGAAGGGGTCTCCGAAGCCTGCAGCCTCGTTGAGACGGGCGGCGAGATCCCTCACCAGCTCACGCATCACCTGGTCACGGCCCGCGAGATCGAGGGTGGAGCTCGGCCAGGCCCAGGGCGCCGAGAGCATCCCAGCGCCGGTCCCGTCCACGATGCGACCATCTTTTGTCACCGCGCTCATCTGCACGGTGACCGCGCTGACGTGGGTGAGCGGCCGGCCACTGATCACGAAGGGCGGCTCCAGGGCCACATCCTGAAAGCTGACCAGCGCCTCGCGCACCTGAATGTCGCTCGGGCGGCCATCCCGCGGGGCGGCGGTCATCGATGCTCCTTCGAGGAGTGGTGCCGGGCGCAGCTCAGCGGGAGCGCACAGGACCGGTGGACTGGCGCACCATCAGCTCGACGCCGAGACGGCGCTCGATCATGGCGGCACCGTCGGCACCGTCGGCGACGCCGTCGGAACCTTCGGCGCTGTCACCGTCGGCCACCCCCCGCGTCCCGCCGCGGCCCAGCGCGAGGTCCAGGGCGATCTTGCCCATCTCCCGCAGCGGCAGCCGCACGGTGGTCAGCGAGGGCGAGAGGTCGCGGGCGACGGCGATGTCGTTGAAGCCGGCGACGGAGACGTCCTCCGGGACACTGCGTCCCTGGTCCCTCAGGTAGGCGAGTGCACCCATCGCCATCTGGTCCGCGGTGCCGAGCAGGGCGGTGAGCTCGGGATGCTCGCGCAGCAGCTCACCGGCGGCGCGGTAGCCCTCGTCCCGGTTCGGCGGGCCGTGGTGGACGATCAGCCGGGCTCCGACTTCGTCGAGGGCTTCTTTCATCCCCTCGTATCGCTCCTGACTGGAGATCAGCGCTTCGGGACCTGAGATCAGTGCGATATCGCGGTGGCCGAGCTCGGTGAGATGGCGGCCGATGAGCCGGCCGCCCTCGCGGTTGTCCACCAGCACCCGGTCCATCTCGACCACCGGGGTGCCGATGCCCACTACGTGCCCGCCCGCAGCTCGGAAGGATCTCACCCGGGTCGCGATCCCCTGCCGGTACGCCTCATCGCTCAGGCCGGAGCCGGCGACGATCACGGAATGCGCACGATGCGACTGCAGCATCCTGAAGTAGCCGAGCTCGCGCTCCGGATCACGCTCGGTATGGCAGATGGTGACCAACAGGTTCTCGGCGGTTGCTCGTTCGTGGATGCCGTTGACGATCTCGGAGAAGTACGGGTCGCCGACGTCTCCCACCAGCACGCCGATGGTGCCGGTGTTGCCGCGCAGAAGCCCCTGCGCCTGGGCGTTGGGGACGTAGTCGAGCTCGAGCGCGACGGCCTTCACTCGCTCACGGAGCTCCTCGACCACCGGGTAGGTGCTCCCGGAGAGCACACGGGACGCTGTCGGGACGGAGACTCCGGCGCGTTGTGCCACGTCTTTGAGGGTCACTGCCATGTTCGGAGGATACTCCCAGCAAACGCTCTCTTGACGGTCCCACGCTGGCGGCTTAGGCTCGCCCTCACGGGGAAATCCTTTTCTCCCGTCACCTTCTCTCCACGACGTGAGGACGATCAGTGTCGACCGTGATCACAAACATGCTTCCCACCACCGCCCCTGCCGACGAGCAGGAGCTCGACGAGCTCCTGTCCCGCCCGCTTCCCGGCGTGGGCGAGGCCCTCGCTGCTCTGGGCGGCGACATCGTGCTCCTCGGCGCGGGCGGCAAGATCGGCCCCACCATGTCCCTGATGGCCCGGCGGGCGCTGGACGAGGTCGGCTCCGATGCCCGCGTCATCGCCGTCTCGCGCTTCTCCGACCCCGCCTCGCGCACGCTGCTCGAGGAGGCGGGCATCGTGGTGCACCCCGCGGATCTCGCGCGCTCCGAGTCCTACGCGGACCTGCCGGACGCCGCGGGCATGTTCTACCTCGCGGCGATGAAGTTCGGCACCACGGGCCTCGAGCACCAGACCTGGTGGTCCAACGCCGCGATGCCCGCACTGGTCGCGGACCGGTACCGGGGCGTCCCCTCGCTGGTCTACTCCACCGGCAACGTGTACCCGCTCTCCCCGCTCGGCACCGGCGGCTCCACCGAAGCGGATGACCCCGCGCCGGTCGGTGAGTACGCCCAGTCCTGCCTCGCCCGGGAGCGGCTGTTCAGCTATGCCTCCCACACCTGGGACACCCCGGTGTCGATCTTCCGCCTGAACTACGCCTGCGAGCTGCGCTACGGGGTGATCGCCGATATCGCCACCAAGATCGCCGCTGGCGAGCCGGTGGATGTCACCATGCCCGCCGTCAACGTCGCCTGGCAGGGCGATATCAACGCCTGGGCGCTGCGGTCGATCGAGCTGGCAGGCACTCCCCCGCGGATCCTCAACGCCACCGGCCCGGAGACCGTCTCCGTGCGCCGGCTGGCCCACTGGCTCGGCGAGGAGATGGGCATCGCACCGAAGATCGTCGGCGAGGAGTCACCCGATGCTCTCCTGAACGATGCCGCCGAGATCCATGAGCTCTACGGCTATCCCTCGGTCCCGCTGCGTCGCCTGGTGCGCTGGGTGGGCCAATGGGTCGGGGGCGGTGGCCGCCAGCTCGGCAAGGCCACCAAATTCCAGCAGCGCGAGGGGAAGTTCTGATGATCGACCTGCACGCGAGGCTCGATTCCGGCGTCGCGATCCCCGCACATCCCCTGGCTCTCGACGACCACGGCGGTGTGGACCTGCGAGCGCAGCGGGCTCTGACCCGCTATCAGCTGGCTGCCGGCGCGCATGGCCTCGCCGTCGGAGTGCACTCCACCCAGTTCGAGCTGCATGACGATCCCGCCCTGCTGCGCACCGTCTGGGAGCAGGCCGCGGCCATCGCTGCGGAGGCCGCCCCGGGCGCCGTCGCCTCGCCGTTGCTGATCGCGGGCCTGGTCGGTGACACCGCCCAAGCCGTCCGCGAGGCGGAGCTCGCCCGCGAGCTCGGATTCCAGGCCGCGCTGATGAGCCCCTGGGGAATGGTCGAACGCAGCGAGCAGTCGCTGCTCGAGCGTGCCGAAGCCGTCGGCGAGGTGCTTCCGACCATCGGCTTCTACCTGCAGGACAGCGTGGGCGGCATGCCCCTGAGCCGAGCCTTCTGGCGCTCTCTGTTCAGCCTCGAGTCGGTGGTGGCGGTGAAGACGGCGCCGTTTGACCGGTACCGCACCAACGACGTGATGCAGGAGCTGCTCGGTCATGAGCGCTGGGACCAGGTCGCGGTGCTGACCGGCAACGACGATGCGATCGTGGCGGATCTGGTGACGCCCTTCCGACGCGAGGTCGACGGGCACCTGCGGGAGGTGCGGGCACGCGGCGGGCTGCTGGGGCAGTGGGCTGTGGGCACTCGCGCCGCGGTCGAGCTGGTCGCTCGGGCGAACGCTGAGGTCGCCGCCGACGCCGTCACCCCCGAGCTGCTCGCACTGGGCAGCGATCTGGTAGAGGTCAACGCGGCCGTCTTCGATGTGCTCCACAATTTCTCGGGCTGCGTCCCCGGTGTCAACGAGGTGCTGCGCCAGCAGGGGCTGCTGAGCAGCACTCGCTGCCTGGGGCCCGATGTCCTGTCCCCCGGGCAGGAGCAGCTGATCCGTGAGGTGCGGGCGCGCTTCCCCGCGCTGCTGGACGAGGAGTTCGTCGCCGCCGGGCGCGAGGGCTGGCTGTCATGAGACCTGCCCTCGTCGGCTGGGGCTCCTCCTCGATGGCGCTGATCGGTCCGGCGCTCGAGGCGGCGCTGGCGCCATCGGGAACCGGCTTCCTCAACGAAGGTCGCGGCGGGGAGACCTCGCACCACACCGCCGCCCGGATCGGGTCGATCCCCCTCCCGATCGCCGTGGCGGGCGGACTCCTCCCGGCGGCGGGGACGGTGAAGCTGCTGCCCACCGAGCTCGACCTGGTCTCCCACGCCCTCAAGCCCTACGCCGGCCACGTCGCCGGCATCCCCGCCGTGGTCCACGGCACCGAGGAGGGTGTCTTCCTGACCCGCCTGCGTCCCGGCGATCCGATCGCAGTCGACGGCGATCCCTTCCTCCCGCTCACCGGGGCGTCCCTGCGCGGCCACGACGCCGTGCTGTGGATGGGCAAGAACGACCTCAACCGTGGGCAGGACGCAGCAGGGGTCCTGGACCGCATCACCACCTCCGCCCGGTATCTCGAGCAGGCTGGGGCGCGCGTCGCCGTCGTCGGCCAGTTCGTCAACAACGGCGCCGAACCCGCGATGCGCGCGCAGGTGCTCGCCGTGAACTCCGGATGCGCGGAGCGCTTCGGCAGCGCCTACCTCGAGGTCCAGGATTTCGTCACCTCCCCGGCGCTGCCGGAGGCCACCGGGATCGATGCCTCCGCAGAGGACCTCGCCGAGCGCCGCGCCGGAGCCAAGCCGCCGTCGATCTCCACGGATCCGGGGCATTTCGACCAGCTCGGCAATGCCGTCGTGGCGGGTCACCTGCTCACCGGTCTGCGCAGGCTCGGCCTGCTCGATGCACCATGACCCCGAAGACCGCCCCGCCCCGAGAAGGAGACCTCATGTCCGTCCCCGCAGAGCCCGCCAGCACTCCCCGCATCTTCGTGGCGATCACCCCTCAAGAGCTCGGAGTCCTCTACTCCGAGGCGGCTCTGGAGCGGCTGCGGGGCGTGGGCGAGGTGGTGCTCCCGCCGGAGAGCGGCGACTCCCGGATCCGCCTCCCCGAGGGCATCGCCGACGACTACGACGTGCTGATCACGTCCTGGAGCACCGCGCCCTTCGATCCCTCGGTGCTGAGCGGGTCACGGCTGAAGTACGCCGCGCACACCGCCGGCACCGTGCGAGGCCTGTTCCCCAAGCAGGTGCTCGAGCAGGGGCTGCGGCTCGCCCAGGGCGGCTCTGCGGCGATGGCCACCGCGGTGGCGGAGCTCGCGCTCACCTTCACCCTTGTACTGCTGCGCGATGTGCACTCGATGGACCGTCGCCTGCAGGCGACGCATGATTGGAGGGCCGGCGGCTCCGGCACCCTCACCCATGGCATCCGGGAGCAGACCATCGGCGTGCTGAGCCTGTCCCGGGTGGGTCGTGAGTACGTCTCGATGGTGCGCGGGCTGGGCGTCCAGGAGGTGCTCGCCCACGACCCCTTCGCCACGGAGGACGACGCCGCAGCGCTCGGGGTGCAGCTGGTGGGACTGGCGGAGCTGTGCGAACGCAGCGATGTGCTCGCGATCCACGCTCCCGTCACCGACGAGACCCGGGGGATGCTCGATGCCGACATGATCGCGCGACTTCGCGACGGTGCGACCGTGCTGAACACCGCGCGCTCCGCCGTGATCGATATGGAGGCGCTGACCACCGAGCTGGTCGCGGGCCGGCTGCGCGCAGGGCTGGATGTGTTCGACGTCGAGCCGTTGGCGGAGAACTCCCCTCTCTACGGGCTCGACAACGTGCTGATCACCCCGCACGTGGCCGGAGGGACCGTCGAGGCGCGACGAGCCCAGGGCGACGGGGTGGTGCAGGAGATCTCGGCATTCCTCTCCGGCGCTCCCCTGCGCTACGAGGTGACGGCGGAGATCTACGACCGGCTCTCCTGAGAAGTCTCGGGCGCGGTGACGTCTCGGGCGCGGGGAGGTCTCGGGCGAGGTCGCGAATCTCGGGCGCGGTCGCGAATCGGTGGAGTGCCTGGCGCACATCTGACATGCTTTCGGTGACACTTCCACCGGACGCCTTCCCGCTGTCCGGATCACGCCACCCAGGGGGACCTATGAGCGAGACCAGCACGACCGACGAGCAGGTCACGATCTACACGGCCTACGAGATCGACTTCATGCTCGGGCTGCGAGACACCGAGAGCGGCAGGATCACCCGCGAGCAGATCGGGCTGCGCTCCGCGCCCGCAGCAGCCCAGGAGTTCGTCACCGCAGCCGTCACCTCCGGGCTCCGCGCCCGGGGGAAGGTCGAGCGCTCGGCGGACGGCCAGTGGCTGCTGGGAGAGGAGGGCCAGGTGGTCGCCACCGCGCTGACCGCCGCCGATCGCTGGCTGGGGATCGCGCTGGCCGAAGGCGAGGCGATGCGCATGGCCTTCATCATCAAGGCCAATGAGGCCATCCTCATGCTCACCCAGGACGAGCTGGATTCGTTCGTGGTCACCGCCCTGCCGAGCAGCGATCAGGTGCCCGCCTCAGTCTCCGACATCGTGCTGGCCTTCCTCGGGGAGGGCAACGAGCGGACCGTCTCGCTGCGCCGCACCGATATCGCCGCCCCGGAGGACCCCACCCCGCTGATGTTCCATGCGGAGGCGGACGGCAGCTGGAAGATCGGGCATCTTCCGTTGGACGACGAGGGCATCCTCGGGGTCTCCGACGTGGACGCGGGCGGGGTGGCGGAGGCGACTCGGGTCCTGTGGGACGACGGCATCAGCCAGGCTCCCGGCACCGTCGCCAGCTGAGAGAACCAGTCGCCGGCGAGAACGCCACCGGAGCCAGACCCCGACGGCGTCGGACCCCCGGTCTCAGACTGCGGGTCCGACGCCGTCCCCGCGCCGCGCCCGGGCCTGCTGCAGCCGTTCCCGCAGTCCTCGATAGGCGCGCCGGATCCGCACCATCAGGTAGATGCCGAGGCCGAGCAGCACGAGGGCGAGCACACCGGCGAGCGCGGGCAGCAGAACAGTGAGCAGCCCCATCACCACCGCGGCGACGTCCTCCCCGGTGGAGACCAGGGCGTTGGAGACCGGCTCCGGCGAGACGTTCACCGCGGCGCGCGCAGTTGCCTTGGCGGCGTGGGAGCCGAAGGCCGCGGCGGCACCGAGCACCGCCATCACGATGGCGGTGCTGGTGTCGGTCTCGCCCCCCAGCAGGAACCCGATCGCCCCGCCGGCGATCGGACGGATCACGGTGTGCAGCTGGTCCCAGAAGGAGTCGAGGAAGGCGATCTTGTCCGCTGCGAAGTCCACCAGCAGCAGGATGGCGGTGATCACCAGCAGATCGGTGCGCTGCAGCACCTCAGGGACCTGTTCGAGGTTCATCAGCCTGCCGGACAGTCCCAGCAGGAAGACCATGAAATAGGGCCGGACCCCGCTGACCCAGCCCGATCCCAGGGTCATCATCAGTGCTTCCATGGCTCTCCTCCGTGGTGCTTCCGCAGGGGTCGATCTCTCGGGCTCGGTGGCTCAGAAGGCGCCGCGAGCGGCCTTCTCCTGCTTCCTCAGCTCGATCCGCAGGGTGCGGATGTCCTGCCCCGATGGCTGGGACCAGGTCCAGACATGCCGGTCGAAGGCGGGCATCAGCACGCGGGAGCCGTCGCGCAGCCGCAGCGCTGCGGTGAGCCAGTGCACCGGATGGACCACCCGCGATTCGATCGCGATGATGTCCCGCCAGGGGACCTCTCGGGAACGGAAGGCGCCCACCACCCGCAGCCCGCGCTCGGTGATCTCCACTCGTGAGCGGGCGGTGCCCAGCGCCACCAGGACGAAGCGCAGCCCCAGCAGCAGCAGGATCAGCCCGATCGCGCCGAGTGCGAGCATCACGATCAGCCGGCCGATCTCCGGCGCATGGCCGTCCTCCACTCCGAGCGAGAGCAGCAGGATACCGACCGCGGCGATGACCGTGCCGCCCAGCAGCAACGCGGCGGCCACCGCACGCAGCAGGGTGTCGCGGGTGGCGGCGACCGGGAACAAGGCCCGAACAGTACCGCCGGTGCCGGGCCGTGCGCTCCCCTGACGGTGACCGCGGCGCAGGTCCGAGACCATGCGCTCGACCGTCGCATTGCTGCGGGTGTAATCGGGCAGGGCGGTGCGCGGACCGGTCTCGGGTCCGATCTGCCGGGGGATGGTCATGCCCTCACAGTAATGCGGCTCGTCGCCGCCTGCGCGTAGTGTGCTGAGCATGTCCTCGAACGGCCCTTCCGCCCCCCGCTTCCGCCGGCCCGCTCCGCTGTACGCGTCGGTCGCCGAGACCATCCCCGGCGAGCCCGACCCCGCCGCCTCGGCGGATCTGGCGCACGATTCCGCGCGGGCGCTGCTGGATGGGGTCTTCCACAGCTCTGATCCCGAGGTCGTGGAGCGGGTCGTGGCGCTGGCCGCCCAGGACGGCCTGACCGACCTCAGCGCCTTGTGGTCCGGAGCTCCTGCTTCGACCCTGCCTGGGGCGCTGTGGCGGCTGTACGTGCTCCACACCTGGGTGCAGCAGGTCGGGGACGAGGTCGTGCTCCGCTACCGCGCGGGATCACGCACGGTTCCCGGGCTGAGGTATCTCTCCGGCTTCGCCGAGCCACCGGACGTTCCGCAGGTCCAGCGGACGATGGACGACATCCTGCGTGGAGCGTTCACCGGGGATCTCGGCCTCGCGCTGCGCAGAGCCGGCGCGGTCGCCACGATCATCGCCCACGGCACCGCCCATCTGGCGGATGAGGACCGGGACGATGCGCGCACCCGACAGGCCGAGCGGCTCCTGCGCACCGGCGAGGAGCTCTCGGCGGCAGGCCGCTACGCCGAGGCAGGCCTGCTGGACTGACGCCGGACGACGGCACGACCGCGCCAGAGGGGCGCACGACGCAGCGGGAGCGAGGCGCGGAAGTTTCGCGCGGGAGTCGCGGGAGTGAGGCGCGGAGTGAGGCGCTCGCCATATCGCGGCGGGCATCCATTTGCCTCATGCCCGGGCCGGTGCCCTACGATGGACAGGCGCCGGGCCGCGGTTGCCCCGGGCTCCAACATTTGCCGCTTCGAGCGGCCTTCGCGCCGACAGGCGCATCCCGGTCCGGCGCCTCATCATCACGAATCCGGTCCGCGCAGCCCCTCCGGGCCGCAGCGACGTCATGCGCCCCAGGCGCGAGGAGGCGACCCGAGGTGATGCAGTTCCTCTCCCGGTTCTTCCCACAGCGCACCGAGCGTCCGCTGTACGACCTCTTCGCGGAGCTCGCCGAGCTGCTGGTGCAGTCCGCCGACACCCATTCGAAGCTGCTCGGCCACGGATACCGGGAGCGCACTCGCATCGCACCGCGGCTGCACGAGCAGTCGACGGTCGCCGAGGAGCTGTGCCGACGCATCGCCGAGCGGCTCGCCCAGTCCCTGATCACCCCCTATGAGGCCGAGCTGCTGTACGACCTCGCGCTCACAATGGCGGATGCGGTGGACTCCATGGAGCACACTGCGGAGCTCCTGGTCATTTCCCGCGTGGGACAGCTGCCCACCCCGCTGCTGGATGCGGCCAAGGGCATTGAGCGTGCTGCCGAGTACACGGTCGCCGCGAGCTGGAAGCTGTCGCGCATCCGGGAGCTGGGCGACTACTACGACCAGGTCCGGAAGCTCACTCGGCAGGGAGAGAGGCTGATCCGCAGGGCGCTCGGCGAGCTGTACTCGCGAGGCGGCTCCGTCCAGGAGCTGATGCCCCTGCATGACGTCTCCGGGTCGATCCGGCACACGATCGCTCTGCAGGAACGTATCGCGCGGCTGACCGATCTGCTGCGGGTCAAGGACGCCTGAGTGACGACGCTGATGCTCGTGCTGGTCGTCGTCCTGGCACTCGCGATGGCGTATATGAACGGCTTCCACGATGCGTCCAACGCCGTCACCACGACGATCACGACCAGAACGCTTCGGGAGTCGACCGCTCTGGCCCTGGCCGCGATCCTCAACGTGCTGGGTGCCCTGCTGGGGATGATGCTGATCGTCGCCTCCGCACCGTGGGCGCTGCGGCTGCTGGGGATGACGCCGCTGACGCAGGAGACCGCCGGGCAGCCGGATGTGCTCGGGCTGGTCCTGATCGCGATCATGCTCGCGACCATCGGCTGGGATCTGCTCACCTGGTGGCTCGGGATGCCCTCGTCCACCTGGCATGCCTTCTTCGGCTCCACGGTGGGGGTCTCGCTCGCGATCGGGGCTCCTGCGGCCTGGGAGCGGCTCGGGCTGCTGCTGGTCGTCTCCCTCGTCGGCCCGGTGCTGTCCGCGGTGATCGCCTACCTGCTGATGCAGCTCGTGCTGGTCCTGGGCCGGCATGAGCGGCTGCTGCGGGGACACCTCCGCTTCGCCCAGACCGTCTCCGCCGGGGCTGTCGCCACGGGTCACGGGCTCAACGACTCCCGGCTGCCCCTCGCGGTGATCGTGATCGCTTTCGCCACCACGGGCGGCCACCCGTCGTACGCAGTCGCCCTCATGGTCGCGGTCGCCATCGCGATCGGATTCGGCACGCTGGTGGGCGGCCACCGCATCATCCGCGTGCTCGGCCGGCACCTGACCGATCTGAACGTGGCGCAGGGTCTCGCGGCGGAGACGTCCGCCGCGGTCACCATGTCGCTGGGACTGTTCGGCCTCGGGTCTCCCGTCTCGACCTCCCATGCCCTGGCCTCGAGCGTGGTCGGTGCAGGTGTCGCGCAGGGGCTGCGGAATGTGCGCTGGCAGGTCGCTGGCAGGATCCTGCTGATCTGGCTGGCAACTCCTCTGGCGTGCGCCGTGGTGGGCGCGGCGCTGGTGGGGACGATGCTGTCGCTGGTCTGATGCTGTCTCTGGTCCCTTACTGAGCGTCCTCGCGCACGTTCCGGGGACTCGGTGTCCTCGGAGGATCGGCCACTATCCTGTGTCGTTCCGTGCCGTCCCCAGAAGGAGCCCAGATGTCCGACGGTGAGTCCACGACGCCCACGCCGCGCCGCCGCCCCAGCTATGGACTGCCCGGGCCCACCTCCCCCGCTCCGACGACGGACGGCGCTCCGCAGGTCGGCACCCCGGGGCATAGCGGGTCAGGGCATAGCGGGTCAGGACATAGCGCTCCGGGACATAGCGCTCCGGGGTATGGAACCCCGGAGTACGGCTCCCAGAGCAATGGCTCCCAGGGCTACGGTTCCCAGAGCTACGGAACTCCGAGTTCCGGCTCCCAGAGCTACGGTTCCCAGAGCTACGGAACGCCGGGCTCCAGCTCCCAGGGCTACGGTTCCCAGGGCTACGACAACCAGAGCTACGGCACCCCAGGGTATGGCGCCCCAGGCGCCGATCAGTATGCGCCGCAGACCGGGCCGCTGCCAGCTTCCGTGAGCTCGGGTGGTGGCGCCTCCGGCGGCACTGGCTCCGCGCCCCGCAGACGACGCGGATTGTGGCCGCTGATCATCGGTCTGGTGCTGCTGCTCGTGATCGGTCCCGCTGCGACGATCGGCGGGATCGTGTGGTCGGTCGGTTCTCTCGCGGGCGATGCCTCCGCGGGACCGGTGGTGATGCAGGGGCCGACCGAGGAGGTCGAGGTCGCCGCGAACCAGATGCTGATCGTGTACGTGCCGCAGGCGGACGCCGCCGGCGCGGAATGCACTGCTGAGGGGACCACTCCCGGTGCGGTCAGCGTGGTGCCCAACTCCACCTCGATCACTTTCGGCGACGGCTCCCAGTACGAGCAGAAGATCGGGGTCGCCGCACTGGAGGACACGACGGTGACGGTCTCCTGCACCGGGACCGACGCTCCCGCCTATCTCGGCCCGTACAGCGTGTTCAGCATGGCTGCCCCGCTGCTGATCGGTCCGATCATCGGCGTGATCGCGGGACTGATCGGGCTCGTGCTCACGATCATCGGCATCGTGCTGCTGGTGAAGTCACGTCGGTCCTGATCCTTCAGCACCACGAGCCGTCTCAGCCCGCAGTCATCCCCGGTGTCCGGAGCGTCACCCTGACCTAGAGTGTCGTGACGACCCCGAACTCGAGGATGGAGTGGTGATCATGCACCCCCGTGCAGGCCAGAAGGCACTTGAGGAGGATCTCGTCGATGTCGATGCGCTCCTCGACGCGTATTACGACCTCCACCCGGATCCGTCGGACCCCGACCAGGCCGTCTCCTTCGGCACCTCCGGGCACCGAGGCTCCTCTCTCGACACGGCGTTCAACGAGGACCACATCGCCGCGACCACGCAGGCCATCGTCGAATACCGGGCCGCGCAGGGCATCCGCGGGCCGCTGTTCGTGGGCCGCGACACCCATGCCCTCTCACGACCCGCCTTCGACACCGCACTCGAGGTGCTGATCGGCAACGACGTCGCCGCCCAGGTCGACTCGCTGGACGGCTACACCCCCACCCCTGCCGTCTCCCACGCGATCCTCACGCACAACCGAGGTCGGGCTGCGAACGATCCGGGCCGTGCAGACGGCATCGTGATCACCCCGAGCCACAACCCGCCGCGTGACGGTGGTTTCAAGTACAACCCTCCCCATGGCGGTCCCGCGGACACCGACGCGACCTCCTGGATCGCTGACCGGGCCAACCAGCTGCTGACGGAGGGGCTGCGGGGTGTGCGCCGGCATGGCCGACAGAAGGCCCTCCAGGATGCCGGGCGTTACGACTTCCTGCACACCTATGTGGCGGACCTGCCTAACGTGGTCGACATCGAGGCGATTCGTCGCGCCGGGGTGCGGATCGGCGCTGATCCGCTGGGCGGCGCCGCGGTGGACTACTGGGCCGAGATCGGGGAGATGCATGATCTCGACCTGACAGTGGTCAATCCGGAGGTGGATCCCCGCTGGTCCTTCATGACGCTGGACCGCGACGGGAAGATCCGCATGGACTGCTCGAGCCCGTGGGCGATGGCCTCGCTGCTCGAGAAGCGCGACGAGTACGACATCGCCACCGGCAACGACGCGGATGCGGATCGCCACGGCATCGTCACCCCCGATGGCGGGCTGATGAACCCCAACCACTATCTCGCCACCGCGATCCGCTACCTCTTCGCGCATCGCCCGAACTGGCCGGCCACCGCGAAGGTCGGCAAGACGGTCGTCTCCTCGAGCCTGATCGATCGCGTGGTGGCCTCCCTGGGCCGAGAGCTGTACGAGGTGCCGGTGGGCTTCAAGTGGTTCGTGCCGGGTCTGATCGACTCCTCCGTCGGCTTCGGCGGCGAGGAGAGCGCCGGTGCCTCCTTCCTGCGGCGCGATGGCTCGGTGTGGACCACGGACAAGGACGGGATCATCCTGGCGCTGCTCGCCTCCGAGATCCTGGCAGTCACCGGCCGCTCCCCCAGCACGCTGCACGCCGAGCTGGTCGAGGAATTCGGCAGCAGCGCCTACGCCCGGATGGACGCTCCGGCCAACCGCGAGCAGAAGGCGAAGCTCAAGGCGCTCAGCCCCGAGCAGGTCAGTGCGACCGAGCTGGCCGGCGAGCCGATCGTCTCGGCGATCACCGAGGCTCCTGCCGGTGGCGCGATCGGAGGCCTGAAGGTCTCCACGGAGTCGGCCTGGTTCGCCGCGCGACCCTCCGGCACCGAGGACATCTACAAGATCTACGCCGAGTCCTTCAAGGGTGAGGAGCACCTGAGCCAGGTGCAGGACGCTGCGAAGGCCCTCGTCGACGAGGTGCTCGCAGACTGACAGTGCTGTGACGGAGCGCCGGGTCCCCGCAGGGGTCTCGGCGCTCCGTCTTTTCTCCGCTCCGGCCTTTTCGCTTCCCCGACCTTTTCGCTTCCCCGGCCCTTCCTCCGCATCGGCCCTTCCTCCGCATCGGCCTCCGCGGCCGCTTGTCCATGGTGACGACTGGGCAGGTGCCTGTTCGTCTCCGTGCTCCCGTGGTGCTTCCGGAACATTTCTCCGAGGTTCGCCCGGGGCGATCACGATGACCTCAGCGACCGACGCTGCGAGCGCAAATCGACGGCTGACCAGCATCCATGCAGGTCGACGGCAAAGCCTTGGTCAAGCCAAGGTCAACATTGCGTGGATCACGCTGGCGTGGCGCCATGCACAGCACCCTTGCGCCCACCCCGGAGGCGATGAACGATGGGGTCGAAAGTAAAGGTTCGGTAGGGTAATGTGCTCCGTCGGGCCCACCGAAGATGATGCCGACCGCAGCCACCGAGCTCGCGACCATGGAGGAGGGGGACCACGACTATGCGACTGCGCTCACGTCTGTGTGCCTGCTCCGCCGCTCTCGCCATGGCTCTTCCCGTCGCGACGGCACCCGCTCTGGCCGAGATGCTGGACCTCGAGACCACTCAGTCCGCCCCCGCCGAGCCCGACAGCACCCCACCGGAAGGCTCGAACCAGGAGCCCCCCGATGAGGAGAGTGCCGAGACCGAGGAGCTCCCGAGCGAGAAGCCCACCGTGGAGGGCGACGCCCCCGAGCCGCTCCCGGACGAAGAGCCTCCCGAAACATCCGCAGCACCCGAAGAGGATCCGCAGACCGATGACGATCTGCAGCACGACGGCGATCCACAGACCGATGATGACTCGCAGACTGATGACGACTCACAGACTGATGACGACACTCAGCACGAGCCCACGCACCCGGTCGAGGACCCCGTCATCGAGGATGACTGCGAGGACGACTCGGTCATCCCGGCGCTGCTGCTCACCACCCTCGACGATGAGTGCTCCGGCGAGGAGCAGTCACCCCCAGCCGACGGCACGGAATCTGTCACGGACGCCGAAACGTCGAGCAGCACCCCGCCCACGATCAGCACCCCCGGCAGCCTTCCCAGCGGAGGCACCAACGGGAGCGGGACCGGACAGCCATCCCTGACTCCAGGGCCGTCGACATCGCCCAACACCTCACCCTCGACCTCTTCGCCGGCACCCAGCCCGAATGAGAGCCCGACGGACGGCTCTGACCAGCCTGATCCACCGGACCCCAGCGATCCCGACAAGCCCACAGAGGGTCCCGAGGAGCCGTCGGCGCCTCCGACGAGCAGCTCCGCGGTGGAGAGCGAGAGCAACGAGACCACTGAGATCAGCGGCGTCGGCGCCGAGACACCGAGCTCTCCCCCTCCGCCGTCACCGCAGTCCGGCGCCGGCCATGATGAAGGCGGCCCGGTGGTCCGGCTGTTCAACGCGATCTCGGAGGACAGCGGCTCCGGCTTTGGCCAGATGCGCCAGGTGCTGATCGCCGCGCTCGGCATCGGCTTCCTGACCACTGCCGGCTTCGTCGGCGCGACCTGGCATCACCGCGCCAGCACCGGGAAGCACGACATCGACGCGTAACCGAGGCCTGAAAGCCCCGACAAGGCCCCGACGCCCCCGGCTCCCCGAGGTGAACAATGCCGTCGTGGGCTCCACAGCGAGCCCCCAGCAGGTGAGCTCAGCGCTCCTCGAGCAGCTCCCGGGCGCGCGCGATGATGCCCGGCACGCTCTCGCGCATCTCGCGGATCGTGCGGTCGAACGCTCCCTGCCCCTCGTACCAGGGGTCCTCGACGGCAAGCTCCGTGGGCAGCGCCGCCGGGTCCGCGCCCGGCTCGAACCGCCGCCACATCGCGATCTGGGGAACGGCCGAACCCTCGGGTGCCTGCTCGACCATCCGCCGCAGCCGCTGCGCGTGATCGGCGGTCATCGGCAGCACCAGATCCCAGGCCAGCAGCTCCGTCAGATGGATCGTGCGGGCGGTGTGCTCGAAGGGCCGCACATAACCTGATCGCTCGAGAGCGAGCTCGGTGCGGTCATCCATCGGCATCCCCTCGGCTTCCCAGCTGGTACCGGCCGACCCCACCTCCACCTTCCCGACCAGGTCGCTCTCCAGGATCGCGGCGCGCAGCATCACCGCGGCGGCCGGGGATCGACAGACGTTGCCGGTGCAGACGGTGAGCAGGCGAATGGGCGACATCCCCCTATTGTGTCAAGCTCGGGGCGCTGCGCGCGCAGAACCGCCGGGGAACGTACACTGGTGACGGGAGTGCATGCGGTGCCCGCGGCAGCGCGAGAGCATGATCGCCAGGGCATGATGGCCCGTGACCACGCAACGACGGCTCAGGAGGACACCCATGGCCGACATTATCCGCGCCCACGACGACGACTGGTCGCTCGTGCGCGAGATCCGTCTTCGGTCCCTCAGCACGGACCCGGCCGCCTTCGGGCAGAGCTGGGACAAGGAATCCACCTATGAGGACTCGGTCTGGGAGCAGCGCGTGCGCGATGCCGCCTGGTTCCTGGCCGTCGAGGACGGACAGCCGGTCGCCGTGGTGGCGGCCCGGCGCGAGGAGGACTCCCCCGCCAACGAGCGCGAGCTCCAGGCCATGTGGGTCACCCCGAACTCTCGCCACTCCGGGATCGCCGGGAAGCTCGCCGAGGCGATCTTCGACTGGTCCCGCGAGGACGGCGCAGACACGATCACCCTGTACGTGGGCCCCCGGAACACGGGTGCTCGCGCCCTGTACGAGAGCCTCGGATTCGCCGACACCGGTGACCGCTGGGAGATCGTCGAGGACGATCCCGATGGGGCCTGGCTGAAGATGGCCCGCGGTCTCTGACGCCCGGTGGGCATCAGCACTCGGCTGACCTCCGCCCGCGCCGGGCTCCGTTCGCTGGCCGCGCGCGGCGGTGACGACCGTCCGCACTGGGCGGCACGCATCGAGAACGTCAAGAACACCGCCGTCGGTCATGCCCTGCGTCGGCTCAGCTGGGATCTGCGGCTGCAGCCCTTCCACGGCTACGGCTCCACCGAGCGGGTCCGGGTGCTGGCGAAGGTGCTGTACGCCTCCCCCGGCACCCCCGCAGACTTCCACGACCAGCCGGTCCACGACCTGCGCACGATGGCGGTGCGCGGCTGGCGGAACTTCGCCGGGCAGGTCGCGCCGCACCGCACCGTACAGATCCTGCTGGGTGATCAGCAGTTCACCGCGCGCGCGGACCGCACTGGCATCGTGGACGCGATGCTCGAAGTCTCCCTGCCCCCCGGCCAGCATCAGGCCGTGCTCTGGACCGTCGCCGGCAACGAGGTCACCGCGGACGTGACCGTCTTCGCGCCGGAGACCGAGGTCGGCATGGTCAGCGACATCGACGACACCGTGATGGTGACCTGGCTGCCGCGCCCGCTGCTGGCCTTCTGGAACGCCTTCGTCGTCCACCAGTCCTCCCGCCAGGTGGTCCCGGGAATGCCGATGCTCTACCAGCGCCTGGTGCGCGAGCACCCGGCGATGCCGGTGTTCTACCTGTCCACCGGCGCGTGGAACGTCTTCCCCGTGCTCAAGCGCTTCCTCTACCGCAACGGCTATCCCGATGGCCCGCTGCTGCTGACCGACTGGGGCCCCACCAACACGGGCTTCTTCCGCTCCGGTCCCGAGCACAAGCATCGCGCCCTCGAGCAGCTGGCCACCGAATATCCCCACATGCGGTGGATCCTGGTGGGTGACGACGGGCAGCACGACCCCACGATCTACGCCGAGTTCGCCGCGCGCCACCCCGAGCTGGTCGAGACGATCGCGATCCGCCAGCTCACCGAGCCCGAGCAGCTGCTCGCGCACGGCTCGCGCCGCCCGCTCCAGGACGCGGCGCCCGCGAACGGCTCTCCGCTCACCCTCGCCGCTCCCGACGGCCACGGGCTCCTCGCCGAGTTCCAGAGGGCCGGGAAGATCTCCTCATGACGACGTCATCCCTCGAGACCGGGAAGCACAGAGAGATCCTGCTGCGCACCGCCCACGACGACGACGCAGACGCCGTGGCCGTCCTTGTGCAGGCCGCCTACCGAGGCGAGGGCGGCTGGACCACCGAAGCGCATCTGGTGGACGGTCAGCGCACCGATGCGCAGGAGGTCCGCGGGATGCTCGCGGACCCCGCGGTGTCGCTGCTGGTCGCTGAGCTCGCCGGGCCCGACGGTTCCTCCGGGCCCGCCGGTGAGGTGGTGGGCTGCTGCTACACCCGCCGCGAACCCACCGACGCCGACGGGGTAGACCGTGCCGAGCTGGGCCTGTTCGCCGTGCACCCCTCGGTACAGTCCCGAGGCCTCGGCGCCCGCCTGCTCGAGGCGCAGGCCGAGCACCAGCGCACCGCCGGGGTGGACATGCTCATGATCCAGGTGCTGCAGTCCCGGCCAGAGCTGCACGCCTGGTACGAGCGCCACGGTTTCGTTCCCACCGGGCACAGCGTCCCCTTCGCAGGCGAGGCCGACTGGTTGAAGGTCGAGGGGCTCGGGATGGACGTCATGGAGCGGCCACTCTGCGCACTCTGAGCGGAGAACCCCCTGTCCAGAGGCGGTTTCTCCGACTAGTCTCAGAGGATGAACACCGACGTCCATCACCCCTCCGCAGCCCGCTACGACCGCACCCCATACCGTCGCGTCGGCCGATCCGGCGTGCTGCTGCCCCCGATCTCACTGGGCTTCTGGCAGAACTTCGGCGAGAACCGCGACCCGCTCACCCTGCGCACGATCGTCCGCCGTGCCTTCGACCTCGGTGTGAACCACTTCGACCTGGCCAACAACTACGGCCCTCCGCCCGGCAGCGCCGAGACCCATGTGGGCCGCATCCTCGCGCAGGACTTC
This sequence comes from Brachybacterium sp. AOP42-C2-15, assembly GCF_052377065.1. Classification (NCBI taxonomy): domain Bacteria; kingdom Bacillati; phylum Actinomycetota; class Actinomycetes; order Micrococcales; family Dermabacteraceae; genus Brachybacterium; species Brachybacterium sp. AOP42-C2-15. The sequence goes on along the minus strand of NZ_JBQSWK010000005.1, from coordinate 77,558 downwards.
CGCCATCACCGCGACGAGCTGGTGATCTCCACCAAGGCCGGATACCGGATGTGGGACGGGCCGTTCGGCGACGGCGGGTCTCGCAAATACCTGCTGAACTCGCTGGATCAGTCCCTGGAGCGCCTGGGGCTGGAGGACGTGGACATCTTCTACCACCACCGCGAGGATCCCGAGACCCCGCTCGAGGAGACGATGGGCGCGCTCGCCCATGCGGTGCGCAGCGGCAGGGCGCTCTATGTCGGCGTCTCGAACTACTCCCCCGAGAAGACCCGGCAGGCCGCGCGGATCCTTGCGGATCTCGGCACCCCGCTGCTGATCCATCAGCCCTCGTACTCGATGTTCAACCGGCATATCGAGAACAGCCTGCTCGATGTCGTCGGCGAGCTCGGGGTGGGCCTGGCGGCCTTCTCCCCGCTCCAGCAGGGTCTGCTCACCAACCGGTACCTCTCCGGCGTGCCGCAGAGCTCGCGCGCCGCCGGCACCTCGTCCTCCCTCTCCGAGCAGCAGGTCCTGGGCGAGGACTACCAGTCGCGGGTGCGCGGTCTGTCCCAGATCGCCCACGAGCGCGGCCAGAGCCTGGCCCAGCTCGCGCTGGCCTGGGCGCTGCGGCACCGGCAGGTCAGCACCGCGCTGGTCGGAGCCTCGTCGGTGACGCAGCTCGAGCAGAACGTCGCCACCCTCGAGAACCTCGAGCTGACCGACGAAGAGCTCACCCGGATCGATGAGTTCGCCATCGACGGCACCGCCAGGCGCTGAGCTGCCCTTGCACGACGCCCGATCCGGATCCCGGTCCTGCCCCTGCACGACCCCTGCCCGACCCCTGAACCGCTCCCGCACGACATCGAGTCGTAGGTTCTGTGCACTCTGGGTGTCCAGTGGTGCACAGAACCTACGACTCGATGAGTTGCCGCGGGCAGAGGGACTGCCGCGGGCAGAGGGGCTGCCGTAGGCGGATGAGCTGCTGCGGCGGGCGGGCTGCCGCAGGCGGGGATCAGCCGGTGTTCTTCAGCCCCGCCGCGACGCCGTTGATGGTGGTCAGCAGTGCACGCTGCAGCTCAGGAGAGAGCTCCTCGCCGCGCTCGGTGGCGGCACGGGCCCGCTGCAGCATCGCGACCTGCATGTAGGAGATCGGATCCAGGTACCGGTCGCGCACCGCGAGGGTGCGCTTGAGCACCGGCTGATTGTCCAGCAGGCCCAGCACCCCGGTGAGCCGCTCGATCTCGGCGACCGAGAGCTCGTACTCCGCCTTGATGCGGTCGAACAGCGGCCACAGCCGCTCCGGCACCAGCGAGTGCACGTAGTGCGCGGCGATCGCCATGTCCGTCTTCGCGAGCGTCATCTCGACGTTGCTGATCACGGTGCGGAAGAAGTGCCAGTTGCGGTACATCTCGTGCAGATCAGGCTCGAGCCCTGCCTCGCGCGCGGCCTTCAGGCCGGAGCCGGCACCGAACCAGCCGGGCACGATCTGCCGCGACTGGGTCCAGCCGAACACCCACGGGATCGCCCGCAGGCCGTCCAGGCCCTTCTCGGAGGTGGCGCGCTTGGAGGGGCGCGAGCCGATGTTCAGGTCACCGAGCTGCTCGACCGGCGTCGAGGTCACGAAGTACTCCGGCAGATCCGGATCGTCCGCCAGCGTGCGATAGCGCGCATAGGAGGCATCGGAGACCTGCTGCATGACCTCGCCGAAGCGGTCCAGCTGCTCAGGCGTCGAGCGCGGGGAGGTGTGCAGTGCGGAGCCCTCGAGCACCGCCGCCAGCGACAGGTCCAGGTTCTCCCGGGCCAGCGTGGGCAGCGTGTACTTGTCCGAGATGACCTCGCCCTGCTCGGTGAACTTGATCTCGCCCTCGAGCACGCCGTACGGCTGGGCCAGGATCGCGTCATACGTCGGGCCGCCACCACGGCCGACGGAACCGCCGCGGCCATGGAACAGACGCAGCGTCACCCCGTGGCGGGCGGCGACATCGCGCAGCAGGCGCTGCGCCTGGTGGATCTCCCACTGGCTGGTGATGACGCCGGAGTCCTTGTTGCCATCGGAGTAGCCGAGCATGACCTCCTGGAGGTCGCCGCGCAGGCGCACGATCTCCCGGTAGGACGGATCGCTGAGCATCTCGTCGAGGATCTCCCCGGCGTGACGCAGCTCGGCGACCTCCTCGAGCAGCGGCGCGAAGCTGATGTCCGATCGGTTCTGGTCGCCGCCGGGCAGGGTGACCAGGCCGGCTTCGCGAGCCAGCAGGGCGACGGCGAGGATGTCGTCGGCTCCGTGCGTCATCGAGACGATGTAGGTCTCGATAGAGGACTGGCCGTACTGCCGGTGAGCGTCCCGGATCTCGCCGAACACCTTGTAGGTGGTGCGGGTGGCGTCATCGAGGATCGTCTCGTCCTCGGCGAGCGCCGTGCCGACCAGCGGGCGCCGGCTCGCGAGCTCCGCGGCCAGCACCTTGGTGCGCTCCTCGCGGCTGAGCTCCATGTAGGGCCGGTCCAGCTCTCCGACACGGTCGAAGAGACGGGCCAGCACCTCATGGTGCTTCTCAGAGTGCTCGCGCACGTCGAGGACGGCGAGGTTGAGGCCGGATCCGGCGAGGACCTGCTGGGCGACGGCGATCGCACCGTCGGCCGCTCGGCGTCCGCCGTGGCGGTTCAGGGCGCCGCGCAGGATGCTGAAGTCGTCCTGCAGCTCCTCCGAGTCGTAGTAGTCCTTGCCGTGGACATGCGGCTCGCCGGTGCGGATCCGCTCGCCGGTGGCCTTGAGCTTGGCGCGCATGGTGCCGAGCTTGAGCCGGTAGGGCTCCTGCTCGAACATCCGCTGCTGCACTTCGTCGACCTCGGACTCGAAGGCGAGGTCCGCGTCGATGCTCGCGCGCAGCTCCTCGTCCTGACCGGTCATCTCGCTGGAGATCGACAGGTCGCCGATGAGCTCGGAGACGACATCGATCGCGAGCTCGACCGCGGTCTCGGCCTGGAGCTGTAGCACCTCGCGGGTGACCTCCGCGGTGACGAACGGGTTGCCGTCGCGGTCGCCACCGATCCAGGAGCCGAAGCGCAGCGGCACCTGACGCTCGCGCAGGTCGGCGCCATGGGCACGCAGCTCCTCGCGCAGGTCGTCGAGGAAGCCCGGCATGGTCTGGCGGTACAGCTGGGTCAGGTAGTAGAGCACATTGCGCGACTCGTCCTGCGGGGTGGGACGCTGACGGCGCAGCTCGTCCGTCTGCCACAGGGACTCGATGAGCTCGGAGAGCAGGTGATCCTGCCTGCGCCGCTCGGGGGTGCCGTCCTCGGTGTCGTTCTCGAGGATGTCCGAGATCTTGCGGAGCTTGGTCAGCACCGCCCGACGGGATGCCTCGGTGGGGTGAGCGGTGAAGATCAGGCGCACGTCGAGCGAGTCGACGGCCTCCTGCAGGCCCTCAGCGCCGACGGACTCATGGACGGCCGCGACGGTGCGCGGGACCCAGGACTCCGAAGCCGGACGTTCCCGCAGGGAGCGCACGCGGTAGACCTGCTCGGCCGCGTTGGCCAGCAGGAAGTACTGGGCGAACGCCCGGGTCAGAGCAGTGGCCTGCTCGATGGGGAGCTCAGCGAGACGGTTCTGGACGTCCTGGGCGCTGGCCTCGGAGTCCGAGGACTTCGCATCCTTGGTGAGCTTGCGGACCTGCTCGACGAGGTCGAGCATCTCCTGACCGTGCTGGTCGGCCAGCGTGCGGCCGAGCAGGGTCGACAGTCGTCGGACGGTCGCTCGCAGTGGGGCGTCGATATGGGGATCGTCGCCGACGACGGGGAACTCGCTCGTCAAGGTCGGGACGGCGATGGCGTCGGTATCTGGCACAGGGCCTCCTGGGGTCGGCACGCCGAGTAGCGGCCGCCGACACAAGCAGGGCGACCGCGTCGGCGCGGAACGAACGGGCACAGACTACAGCGAGGAGCCGTCGGCGCACCCGCAGGGGACAGTCCGCGGACCGCAGCAGGTCAGCCTGCGGTCCGCGACGGGTCTTTCAGAGCACGGCGCGCAGGAAGTCCTGGGTGCGCTGGTTCTCGGGTTCGCTGAAGATCTTGTCCGGCAGGCCTTCCTCGATCACGGACCCCTTGTCGAACATCATCACGCGGTCGGAGACCTCCCGCGCGAACTGCATCTCGTGGGTGACGATCAGCATCGAGATGTCGGTCTCGGCGGCGATGTCCTTGAGCACCGCGAGCACCTCTCCGACCAGCTCGGGGTCCAGCGCCGAGGTGACCTCGTCCAGCAGCAGGATCTCCGGATCCATCGCCAGGGCGCGCGCGATCGCGATGCGCTGCTGCTGGCCGCCGGAGAGCTCCGAAGGGCGGGCATCCTTCTTCCAGCCCATCCCCACCTTGTCCAGCAGCGCCTCCGCCTTCGCCTCGGCCTCGGCCTTCTTCAGACCCATCACGTGGACCGGGGCCTCGATGATGTTCTCCATCACGGTCATATTGGGGAACAGGTTGAAGTGCTGGAAGACCATGCCGATGTCGGTGGTGGTGCGGCGGCGGCGCTTGTCCGGGATGCGCACGCGCTTGCCGCCCTGCTCCTCGTACTGCAGCGGAGTGCCTCCGATGTGGATGTACCCACCGGTGAGCTCTTCGAGCGTCATCACCAGGCGCAGGATGGTGGTCTTGCCCGAGCCGGAGGGTCCGATCAGGGTGACGCGCTCGCCCTTGGTGACCGTGAAGTTCAGATCGTCGAGCACGGTGTTGTCACCGAACTTCTTGACCACGTCGCGGAACTCGATGTGGGGCACGCCGGGCACGCCGGGGTGCGCAGTGTTCTCAGGCAAGTTTCTTCTCCAGTCGTCGGATCAGGAGGGAGGTGGGATAGCTGGCCGCCAGGAAGATGAGGCCGGCCAGGGTGATCGCCTCGGTGTACCGGAAGTAGGTCGAGCCGTAGTTCTGCGCGACGTTCAGGAGCTCCGGGACGTAGATCACGAACAGGAACGGGGTCTCCTTGAACATGGAGATCGCGTAGTTGCCCAGGGCCGGCACGGTGTTGCGGATCGCCTGGGGGACGACCACCGCTCGCCAGGTGCGCATCCGCGGCAGGGAGAGTGCCGTGGCCGCCTCCCACTGGCCCTTGGGCACCGAGTCGATGCCGGCGCGGTACACCTCGGCCATATAGGTCGTGTAGTGGATGCCCAGCACCCAGATGCCGATGGAGAGCGAGGAGTCGACGTACGGCGAGAGCACGAGGTTCGCGAAGACCAGCTGGACCACCAGCGGCGTCATGCGGATGAACTCGACCACCCAGGTGAAGGGGGTGCTGATGATCCTCGGCGCACTGCGCCGGATGATCGCCACCACCAGTCCGAGGACAAGGGCGATGAGGGTGCCGAGCACTGTGGCGATCAGCGTGATCTTGAAGCCGTCGAACAGCAGGTCCGGAAGGACTGCGAAGGCGTGGTCCCAGCTCCACCAGGAATTCTGCGGGGTCATGCCAGACCACCTCCCATCGGCGTGCCGGAGGCCGCGACGGAGCGATCACGGACGACGCGCGCCGTGCGCCCTCCTGAGGGGGTGGTGCCGGGTGCCTGGAAGAGCGAGCGCCATGCCGTGCGCAATGCCGGGCCGCGCCCGATCTGGTGCTTGGCGCGGATCTCCAGTCCGTTCATCAGGATCACGATCAGCCAGGCGATCAGGTAGTAGGCCAGCAGCGCGAAGGAGTACGCGAACCAGGTGCCGGTGCGGTCACGCAGCTGCTCGACCTGGAAGAAAATGTCGTACAGCAGCACCGTGCTGACGATCGCGCTGCCCTTGAGCAGCTGGATCCACAGGTTGGACAGAGACGGGATCATCAGCGCCCAGGCCTGGGGGATCACGATGCGGAACATGCCACGGGCCGGGCTCAGGCTGAGCGCGCTGACCGCCTCGTACTGCCCCGTGGGCACCGAGCCGATCGATCCGCGCACGACCTCCGCGGCATAGGCCCCGTAGTTCAGGCCGAGGGCGAGGACGCCCACCAGCAGCGGCTCGAGCCGGAACCCGAGCGGGTACGGCAGCTGCGGGAGCACGAAGGCGAGCCAGAACAGCTGGACCACGAGCGAGGTGCCGCGGAAGAACTCCACGAACACGCGGGCCACGCCGCGCACGATCAGGACCTTCGAGAGCTGCGCGAGGCCGAACACGAACGCGATCACCAGCGCGAGCAGCGCTCCCAGGACCGTGGTCAGCAGGGTGACCTGGAGCCCGTCGAGGATCAACGGCATCCGGTCCAGCACCAGCTGGAGGTTCGGGCCGAGGTCCTGGAAGAAGCCGATCACTCCATCCATCTGTACATCACCTCTCGGTCGACGAACGGCCCGGCGCGACCCGCGAGGGGCCGCGCCGGGACGCCGTCATCGATGGAGCTGGGGTCACTGCAGGAAGGACAGGTCACCGCTGCAGAGGATCTCGCTGGTCATCTCCTCGGGCGGCAGCTCCTCCTCGCTGAAGCCGAAGTCGCCGACGATCGAGAGGTAGCGCTCGGGGTCCCCGATGATCGCGGCGAGCTTCTCGTTGTAGGCGTCCAGCAGCGAGGTGTCCTCCTGGCGGAAGACGGTGCCGCCTGCGCCGACCTGCTTCACACCGTCGATCTCCTGGACGAAGCTCTCGGTCACCTCGACGTCGTCGACGGTGTTGTCGGCGAGCCAGTTCAGGGAGATCGCGGTGAGGGCGAAGGCCGCGGCATTGCCGGCCTTGAGCGCATCCACGCCGTCCTGCGGGCCGCCCACCTCGATGCTGTCCAGGCCGAGCGCGGCGACATAGTCGGACTCGACCGCGCCGGACATGGTGGCGACGGTCAGACCCGAGTCCACGAAGGAGTTCATGTCCACCAGGCCCTCCGGGTTGCCCATGGGCACCATCAGCGCGGTCGTGTACTGGAACTCCGGCTCGCTGAACGCGGCCTGCGCACAGCGGTCCGGGAGGATCGACATGCCAGCGCTGACCGCGTCGAACTGCCGGGAGTTCAGGCCCGGGATGAGCGAGCCCCAGTCGGTGAGCTTGCCCTCGACCTTGTCGATGCCGAGCTCTCCGAAGATCTCCCGGTGCAGGGCGAGGGTCGCGCCCATCAGCTCGCCGCCCTCTTCGAAGCTGTAGGGAGCTTCCCCGGCGAAGCCGACGGTGATGGTCCCGGCGTCCTGCAGCTGGCTGAGGAGGTCTCCCCCGCCGCCGCCGTCGCTGCCACCGGCCCCGGTGTCCTCGCCGCCTCCGGTGCTGGTGCGGCTGCAGGCGGCCAGCCCGCCCAGTGCGGCGGCCGACAGGACCAGACCGCTTCCTCGGATGAAGTGTCGGCGGTTCTGCATGGAGATGCTCCCTTGGCGTGTATGTCTCGTGCTCTGCGGTGATGTACGACACTACCTGCTGTCCGACAATCCGCAGATCAGCAATTCGGATCACACCCACGCTAACGGTACCCAAGGGGTGAAGATCGACCTCGAACCGCTTTCGTGATGGTGTCGTGACCCGTGCGGCAGGCCGGCCCCGAGCCGAGATGTGACAGCGATGACTCGCCACGTGCATGCCTGCACCGGTCGGAGGGCGGATGATTAGATGACGCCCCGCGCGTATCGCGCTCGAGCACAGGAGGATGCGATGCCACCTCGCCAGGAAACGGTCCGGCTGCCGATGATGCAGCCCATCCGCCGCCCTTCGATCATCGATCAGGCCGAGCTCGAGCTGCGCAATGCGATCTATTACGGCGACCTGCGCCCTGGTGACACCATCCCCGAGGTGCAGGTGTCCAAGCAGATGGGGATCTCGCGATCCTCGCTGCGCGAGGCCTGCCAGCGCCTGGTGCGTGACGGTCTGCTCACCCAGATCCCGGGCCGCGGACTCTTCGTGACCATGATGGATGCCGAGACCATGTCGGACTTCATCGACTACCGGCTGGGGATCGAGATGCAGGCCGCCTCGATCGTGGCCGATCGCGTCAGCATCCTGCGGGCGAAAGGCGACGACGGCGCTGTCGAGTCGCTGCTGGCCCCGCTGCGCGATGCCCTGGAGCGGACCCGGCGGGCGCTCGAGGCGGAGGAGGTCATCGAGGCAGGCAACGCGGACCTCGAGCTGCACCAGCAGATCGCCGAGCTCGCCCGGAACCGGTTCCTGATCTCCGCCATGAGCACGATCGTGATCCTCACCCGGATGGGGAGCTTCTCGGACCCGCGCGGCTTCGGCGTGCGGGCCGACATCACGGCCGCCCACGAAGCGCTGCTGGACGCTCTCTCGGCGGGCGATGCCTCACGTGCCCGCGCGGTGCTCCGCGAGACCCTGCAGGAGCTGGCTACCCGCCTGCGCAGCGGGGAGAGCCAGCAGGACGTGGTGCGCGACCCCGATCTGCTGGAGTCCGACGGTCCTGAGTGGACCACCCTCGGCGAGGACAGCCAGCTCTCCTGAGCGCTGCCGCCGTCCCCGACCGGTCCGACAGGTCCGTCCGGGATGCGAGAAGGCCCCTCCCCCGCGGTCATGCCGCAGGGTCGGGGCCTTCTTCGTGCCGATCATCCGGCCGATCAGAATCGGCCATCGGCGGAGACGAGAGGATTTGAACCTCCGAGGCGATTTTGGTCGCCTACTCCCTTAGCAGGGGAGCGCATTCGGCCGCTCTGCCACGTCTCCTGGTGCTGGCTCTCGCGCAGCACGCCGCCACAGCATACGGGAGGCCGGGGAGTGCACCAAAGCGAGAGCGCGCAGATCACGTCACATCTGTGAGCAACCCGTTCAGAGGCCGAGCTTCTCCTGCAGCAGCGCGATGTGCTTCGGGGTGCCGACGCGGTACTTCACGAAGGTCAGCACGCCCTCAGCATCGATCCCGAAGGTGGAACGGATGGTGCCCTGGACCAGCTTCCCGTACATGTTCTTCTCGCCCCATGCGCCGTAGGCCTCCATCACCTGGTGGGTCTCATCCGAGGCGAGCGTGTAGGGAAGCTCCTGCTCGGCGACGAAGCGATCGAGCTCTGCCACCGGGTCCGGGGACACCCCGATCACGCGGTAGCCGGCATCGAGGAACAGCTGGTGGTTGTCTCGCAGATCGCAGGCCTGTTTCGTGCACAGGGAGGTGTTCGCCGCCGGGTAGAACCACAGCAGTACCGGGGCGCCGCGCAGCGCGGCGAGATCCACCCGCCCACCGCCGGCGGTGGGAAGGTCGAAGGCGGGGGCGGCATCGCCTACGGCGAGCTTCACAGGCGCGGACGACGCGGGTGCGGTCGGCTCGGGCGCGGACGACGCGGTTGCGGACGACTCGGGTGCGGACGGCATGGGTCTCCTGACGACGATGAGGTGACTGCTCAGCCTAGCGGCGCAGTCTGCGGCGTCCCAGGTAGACCTGCCGGAAGCGGCGCTCGGCGTGCCGATCTCCGAGCAGCAGCAGCTGCCCGGGGGCGGAGGGGATCGACTCGGTGTCATAGCCCACGGTGCCGTCCTCGTCGAGGACCGCGACGATGTGGCAGCCGGTCCTGCGGCGCACCGCGTCATCGCGCACCGATCGGCGCACGAGCGAGGCGGGCCGAGGCACCAGGAACAGCTCGTTGCCCTCGGCGACCAGCACGCGATGGCTGAGGCCCGCGTGGTTCCACAGGTCGGTCGCGCCGGTCGTGGCGTAGGAGAGCACGCTGTCCGCGCCGGCCCGGTAGAGCGTGGCGACGTTGCGCTCGTAGGTGGCGCGGGAGACCACCTGCAGCTCGGGCCGCAGGCGCCGGCAGAACAGCGTGAGGTAGACGTTGAGGTCATCGTCGCGCGGGGTGACCAGCACGGCCGAGGCGTTCTCGAGGCCCGCCCGGCGCAGCACCCGCTGATCGGCGGCATCCCCCTCGACCACGGCGTAGCTCGCCGTCCCCTCGAGCACCGAGTACGAGTTCTCGACCCGGCCCGGCATCACCTCGACGATCGTGTTGGGGATCCCCTCGTCGCTCAGCGCACGGGAGGCGGATCTCCCCACCCGGCCGCCGCCGAGGATCACGACGGGCTCCTCGGAGACCTCCTCGCTCTGGAACTGCTCGTCATACTGGGCGAGATCGGCCGCCTGCCCGGCGAGCACCAGCACCGTGCCGTCGGTGATCCGCAGATCCGGCGTCATCGCTCGCAGCCTGCCCTTGCGCATGATCGCGAGGATCCGCACCCGTGAGCGCAGCAGGGGGATCGCCTCCCCCAGCGTGAGGCCCACCAGCGAGGTGCCGTGGGCGGCCGCCTCGGCGATGAGGGTGGAGCCGAAGGAGCCGATGGCGTGGAACCGCCCGGTCGAGCCGAGCACGCGAGAGGCCATCTCCCTGCCCAGCACCGCTCCGAGCTCGAGCACGTGATCGGCGCCGGCGAGATCGAGCACGTCGACGGAGACCGGCTTCGAGGCGGTCACCGCGATCGGCACCCTGGCGGCGGCCTGGCGCACCGTGAAGGCGACGTTCGTGTTCGCGGTGTCCGAGAGCGTCGAGACCACCAGGCGCGCCCGCGATGCTCCGGCGTTGCGATAGGTCATCGCGGAGTCCAAGGGACCGACGATCACCTGTCGTCCCTGGTCATGCAGCTCTCCGGCGAGTGCGATGTCCTCGAGGACCACGACGGCGGCCACCTGCGACCGCTCAGCCCGGGCGGCGAAGGCCTGGGTGACCGCGTCGGAGCCCACCAGCAGCACGTGATCGCGCAGGGTCGGCGGAACCTTTCGCGGGGTCCGTGCGGCACGGCGCCGGTCCAGCCAGGGGGTGACGACGTACTGGATCACGAAGAAGGGAAGCAGCACCAGCATGTAGACGACCCCGCTGAGCAGCACCCACAGCGAGAACAGCCGGCCCAGGTCGGAGGTGAAGGTGATGTCCCCATAGCCCAGGGTGGACATGGTCGTGATGGTCCAGTAGACCGCGCTGGCCCAGGAGTGATCCGTCACCTCCTGCGCCATCAGGACTTTGAAGACCGCGGAATGGATGATCACCATCAGGGCGCCGATCCCGAGGATCACGACTCCGGCCTTCGACCGTCGGCCGACGAACAGAAGCCGCTCCACGCGCGTGCGCTCACCTGTCGACAGGCCCATTGCTGTCCTCTCCACGGCCGTTCGGGCTGCTCGCCCGTCCGGTGCTCTGACCCGGCTCGCGGGGTCCCTCGGTGCACAGTAGGCCTCACTGGGCACAGGGCGCATCCGACGGGGCCCCGCTGAGCGGAGCGTCACCGCCGGGCTGTGCGCTCGGCCGGCTGTGCTCAGGCGGTGTCGGGCCCGTTCTCCCAGGCATGGGCGACGAGCTCGGCCAGCGTCGCGGTGTCGATGTCCTCGAGCTTCCTGACCCAGACGCAGCCCGCACCCCGCCGGTGCTTGCCCAGCCGGTCCAGCAGCTCCTCGGAACGGGGGAAGCCCTGGATGCCGTAGAGCGCGAGCTCGGCCCTGCGGGGGCTGAAGCCGAGCTGGAAGGTGTCACCCTCGCGGCCGCTGGCGTAGCGGTAGTGGACCTCGCCGTAGCCGATCATGCTGGGCCCCCACATGGTGGCCCGCTCCCCCGTGGCCTCGCCGAACATCTCCAGCAGCATGGCGCCCTCGCGGCGGCGGCGCGCATCGAGCCCGGCGACGTACTGCGCCGGGTCGACCTCCGTGGCGTGGGTGGTGATGTCCGCAGCGCCCGTGCCCGTCGCACCCTTGGTCACGACGTCCTGTCGCTGTGCGGGCGCGGGCGGGTTGCGGAAGGGGACCCCATGGAGCTCGAGCACCGCCTGCAGCCGACGCCCGGCCGCCGGACCCACTCCATGCAGCTGCGCGAGCTGCTGCCAGTCGAGGCCTGCGAGCTGACCGACGGTGTGCAGATCGGAGCCGGCCAGGGCGCGAGCAGCAGGCCGGCCGACGCCGGGGACATCTCCGATGGAGGTGGACAGGTCACTCATGGAGGGAGCGTAGAGCAGTGGCTCCCGCCGCACCTTGCACCCGCCGGTCTTCACCCGGCTGTCTTCACCCGGCTGTCTTCACCCGGCGAGACCGCTGAGGCCGCTGAGACCTGCACCGTCGGCCCGGGCGATGGAGGCCCGGGGGACGAACTGCGTCGGCAGCCCGAGATGTGCGGGGTCCGCCTCCCGGAGGGTGCCCTCGTGGAGCATCTCGATCGCCCGCGCGCCCATGTCGTAGCGCGGCACCCGGATGGTGGCCAGGCCCGGGGTGACCATGGCGGCGAACGGGATGTCATCCCAGCCCACCACGCTGATCTGGCCAGGCACGTCCACGCCGTAGCTGCGCAGGCGCTCCATCAGCGCCAGCGCCATCAGGTCGTTGTAGACCAGCACTGCGGTGGCATCGGTCTGCAGCAGCGCCTCGGCCGCAGCGCGGCCGCCGTCCGCGGTGGGAGGGAAGGGACCGATCTCGACCCAGTCCAGCTCGGCTTCGGCGCAGATACGGCTGATCACGGAGCGGCGCGCCCGGTCCGAACGACTGACGGCGGGTCCACCCACGTATCCGAGGCGACGGTGTCCGAGCCGACGCAGATGCTGCACCGCCGCGGGGATCCCCGGCTCGGGATCGGCGTAGACGCCGGGCAGCTGAGGCGAGACCCGGTTGACCAGGCTGAGCCGGGTCAGAGTTGCGGCCTCGCGCAGGGAGTCCTCATCCATCCGGCTCGAGCACAGCATGATCCCGTCGACCTGCGGGGCGAGAGTGCGCACCAGAGGCAGCTCACCGTCCGGGGACTCCCCCGCGTCGGTGATCAGCAGCTGGGCGCCGAGCTGGTGGGCGCGCGCCTGGGCTCCCTTGAGCACCGCAGGAAAGAAGGGATTCTCGAGATCGGGCACGATCACCCCGTACACCCCGGCGCGGCCGGTGATCAGCGCGCGGGCGGTGCGATTGGGGCTGTACCCGAGGTCGGCCGCAGCTGCTCGGATGCGGGCCAGCGAGCTCGCGCCGACCATCTCGGGGCGCTGGAAGGCGCGGGACGCGGTCGCGATGGAGACCCCTGCCTGCCGGGCCACGTCCTTGAGCGTCACCGCCATGCTCGCCTCCTCTGCGACCTGCAAAGTTTGCAGTCACTGCGGAGAGCATAGCCGAAACATGGCCCTCCACCCAGGCCAAATGTATGCAATCGTTTACGATGTACGGCGATGGTGGCCGTCGGGACAGCGGACGTCCCTCACCCATCCGAAATGGAGAACTTCATGACCCTGCGCAACGACGCCCTCGAGGCGAGCATCCGCTACGACGGCTCTGCCCGCTCGCTCCAGCTCATCGCCTCCGCGGCGACCGCGCTGAGCTCCTTCGAGGGCGAGGCCGCTGCAGCCGGTGAGGGCCACGTGCTCACCGGCCCCCTGTCCACCGCGAACGCCAAGGCGCTGCAGGCCGCCTTCCCCGCGCTGCGCCCCCAGAAGATCGGCGGCCACCGCACCTCGATCGGCACCGGCGACCGCACCGGCCTCGCCACTCCCGGCCAGGCGCGCGCCTTCGCCACCCAGGGCGCCGGCGTGATGCCGGTCCTCGCCCAGCAGTCGATCCGCGAGATGGACCGCCTGGGCCGCAACGCCCAGTCCGTGATGGATGACGCGATCTTCGGCCTGGTCGAGGCCGGCTGGGACAGCGGCTTCGGCGCCGACTGCGACCACATCAAGACCACCGAGGGCATCGACCGCGGCCTCGACGCGGGCTTCGTGATGTTCACCCTCGATCCGGGCGACATGGTCGCCGACGTCACCGCCGGCGTCTCCGAGGCCGACGCCGCGGCGCTGCCCTGGGACCAGCTCGAGGACTCCCTCGAGGCTCTCAAGCAGCGCTACGTGGGCATGACCCTGGACGTCGGTCATTCGCAGATCGAGGTCACCGAGCAGGACGTCCTCACCGCCGCCGTGAAGTACGGCCGCGCGGTCGTGGAGTCGATGCGCCTGTACCGCCACGTCACCGAGAACGCGAAGCACGAGGTCGAGATCGAGTTCGCCGTCGACGAGACCGCTTGGCTGACCACCTTCTTCGAGCACTTCTACATGGCCTCGGAGCTCAAGCGCCTGGGCGCCTCCTGGTTCAGCTTCGCCCCCCGCTACGTGGACGGCTTCGAGAAGGGCCTGGACTTCCTGGGTGACGCCGAGGAGCTGCGCACGAACCTCGAGGCGCACCACGCGATCTCGCAGCAGTTCGGCGGCTACAAGATCTCGCTGCACTCGGGCTCGGACAAGTTCTCGATCTACCCGCTGTGCGTCGAGGCCACCCAGGGCCTGGTGCACCTGAAGACCTCCGGCACCAGCTACCTGTGCGGCGTCGAGATCGTCGCCGCTCATGACGCGGAGCTCTTCTCAGCCATCTGGGACATCTCCCGCGCCTCCTACGTCGAGGCCCGCGCGAGCTACCAGGTCTCCGCCCACGAGGATCGCACCCCGACGTCGCTGGAGGGCGTGGACCTGCTGGAGCTGATCCGCTCGAACGACGCCCGCCAGATCCTGCACGTCGGCTATGGCGATTCGCTGAACGGGAAGGACGCCTCCGGCGCTTCGATCCACGACCGCTTCCTCGCAGTCGTCGCGGCGAACCAGGCCCAGCACACCGACGTCCTCGCCGCCCACATCGGGAAGCACGTCTCGCCGTTCGCGGCGCCGCTGGCTCGCTGATCCCGCAGCATCCTCAGAGGGCCGGTTCGCGTTTCAGCGCGGACCGGCCCTCCGGCGTATGGCAGCGGTGCAGTCCGGCGTTCCCGCCGAGCCGCGGGTCCTCGTCTCAGCCCCGCGTCTTCCGCGCGATCCGGTGCGGCAGCAGTATCAGCAGCGCGGCCATCAGGCCGAGCAGCAGCAGGCTGACTCCCACGGCGATACCCCGGCTGAGCACCACATCGATCACGAAGCCGGCCACGGCGCTCAGCAGCACCCCGAGCAGCAGGATGGCGGCGTGCAGCAACGTGTTGGCGGTCTTGACCATCTCGTCCTTGGCCCGCTGGCGGAACAGTCGCCGGTGCATCCCGACCGGGGTCAGCAGCAGAGCGACGATCAGCAGAGCGAGCAGCAACAGTCCGAGATACCAGCCGATCTGGACCGGGTCGAGCTCCTCGAAGCGCGACTGGAAGGGCAGCACCACCAGGAACGCTGCGAGGATCTGGGAACCGGTCTGCAGCACCCGGATTTCCTGGAGCAGCTCGTTCCAGTTGCGATCCAGCCGCTCGGCCGCGGATTCCTCACGCTGGTAACGCCCCGCGGTCGGCTCCTGCGCGGCGGGCGAGACCTTGTCCGGGCCCTCGCCTGGAACCCCGTCTGGAACCTCGTCTGGAACCTCGTGGACGCCCATCGGCTCAGTGTAGAACCAGCGTCGGCGGTGCAGGACCCGCCCCGGCGGCACGGCCGGTGTGCGGGCCGTGGAACGATGGGTGCCAGGACGATATGAGGAGTCGCGGATGCTGGGTGCGTTGATCGGGACCGCCTTCTGGTGGGCGGTGTATCTGCTGGTGTTCCGTCGGGATCGCCGACGGGTGCGCAACGGGGTGCTGCTGCTGATCGCGCTCTATTCGAGCCTCTCGACGCTGGCTCGCCTGGTCTCCACCGCGCTGCCCCTGGGCGATCTGCTGGTGCTCGTCGGGGCTGGCGTGGCGCTGCTGGGCGTGCTGGTCCTGGGCGTCTTCCTGGTCTGGAACGGGTTGACGATGGTGCGCAAGGAGGGACGCTCTCTGGGCAACCTGCTCTCTGCGCTGGCGGGACTGGCACTCCTGGGAGCGCCGGTGGGCTCCGCGGCAGCGGTGCTCACGATGACCCCGCTGGGCCTCGGCGCCGGGGCGCTGCTGGCTCTGCTCGCCCTCCATGTGGGGTTGGCGTTCCTTGTGTTCCTGTGCGCCTCGATCCCGTACCAGCTGTTCCCGCGGCAGCTGGCGACCAGCGGCGTGATCATCCACGGCTCCGGGCTGATCGACGGCAAGGTCCCGAAGCTGCTGCGCAGCCGGCTGGACCGCGCAGTTGCAGAGCGCGAGCGGCTGCTCGGCGCCGGGCTGGATCCTCTGCTGGTGCCCTCGGGCGGCCGCGGCGACGATGAGCCGCGCGCCGAGGCCGAGGCGATGGCGGAGTACCTGATCGAGGAGGTGGGGGTGCCGGCGGAGCGGATCCGGGTCGAGGCCGCGTCCCGCACGACCGCGGAGAACCTGCGCTTCTCGCACCAGATCCTCGACGAAGCCGGTCATCAGGGCCCGTACGTCGTCTCCACCAGCAGGTATCACGCGTTCCGTGCCGCTCTGCTCGCTCGGTCGCTCGGGTACGCCGATGAAGCGATCGGAGGGCCGACGGCGTTCTACTTCGTGCCCAGCGCCACCCTGCGCGAGTTCCTCGCGATCCTGTCCTACCGCAAGCTCTGGCTCAGCGTGGGCTTCCTGCCCTCACTGGTCTTCGTGGCGCTGCTGGTGCGAGCGGCGACGCTCGCGGTCTGAGCACTCCGCCGGCTGGGCACTCCCCCGGCTGGGTACTCCCCCGGCTGAGGACTCCCCCGTCCGGGCGGCGCCGCGTCACGTCAGCGGCGCCGCGTCACGTCAGCGGCGCTCGTCGAGCGAGCGCACCCCGCGCCAGGCGGCGGGGATCAGCACGGCGGCGATACCGGCCTTGACCAGGCCACCGGCGACGAACGGCCACACCCCGGCGGCCAGGATGCCGCCCAGGCCCAGCTCCGCACCCATCACGGCGTTGAGGATCATGGCGAGGTAGGGCACACCGAGCAGGAACGGCACCACGCTCGCGGCGACGAAGCCGGCCATGGCGAGGAACGGCTTGCGGTCCCAGGCGCGCTCGGCGAACCAGCCCGCCACGAAGGCGGCGGGTACGAAGCCGAGGATGAACCCGAAGCTCGGGGAGAGGACCGCGGCCGGCCCGCCCGTGAACTCGGCGAACACCGGCGCACCTGCCAGCCCGACCAGCAGATAGGTGAGCAGGGCCGTCGCGCCGCGGCGGGAGCCCAGCGCGGCGCCGACGAGGATGACGCCGAGGGTCTGACCGGTGATCGGCACCAGCGGCAGCGGAATCGTGACCTGGGCGAGCAGGGCCACGATGCCGGCGCCCGCGAGCACCAGGCCGGCGTCCTGCAGGCGGGTGCGGTGCGGGGCCAGGGCGTCGGCCAGGACAGGGCGGCGGGCCGGGATGGCGATCGCGGACATGGGGCTCCTCGGGAACGGTCGGATGCAGCAGGGGCCAGCCTACGCATTGACCGCATCCCGTCGCGACCGGTCCAGCGCGCTGCGAGCCAGGCGTTCGCAGTCCGGCGCACAGACCCCGGTGTTCACCACCTCGCGATCACCCCTTGCTGATCACAGTCTGCCGATCACAGTCTGGCGATCACCCCCAGGTCGGTCCTCACCCACCACGCACCGCTCCCCCGCCGCTCCGGCGGCCGTGCGTAGCGGTACTCGAAGTACCGCACCCGGATCCCCGTCGGCGCCCGACCCTCGAACGGATCGGTGCGCAGCAGGCGCCGTACGCCGGGGTCGCCGCTGCGCAGCTTCTCGAGCAGCGCCACGAACCAGGCCTGCGGGCCGGGACGCAGCGCCAGGAACCACATCTGCCAGTCCAACCGCAGGTGATAGGGCGCGAACTGCCTGGAGCGCCGGCGCACGTCCCCGGGCTTGCCCTTGAACTCGTACGGCAGCCATTCCTCCTCGTCAGCGGTGTCCGGGTCCGGGGCGCGGGTGCCCTCGATGACCACCTCGAAGCGTCTCTCCGTCATCGATCCGAAAGCCCCGTAGGCGTTGACCAGGTGGAAGCGGTTGAAGCTCGCATTCATCAGCTGCCGGGACGAGAAGAGGTTGCGCAGCGGCTTCCACGAGAGCACGAGCAGCCCCGCGAACACGGCGAGGATCAGCAGCTGCCACCACAGCGGCGAGGCATCGACGGCGGGCGGGGCGCCGGCTGCGAAGGGATCCCCGCTCCTCGGCCATCGCGGCCAATGCTGCCATCCCCAGCCCGGCCAGGGCCCGCCGGTCGCCCAGCGCAGGAACGAGTCGCTGATCGCCGCGAAGGCGACCAGGATCGTCAGCCAGTTCAGCCAGGCGTAGTTGCCGGTCAGCACGAGGAAGAGCTGGGTGAGGATCACCGCGACCGCCGCGATCGAGGCGAACGGCTGCGGCAGCAGGATCAACCAGATCACCCCGAGCTGCACGGCATGGCTGCCGAGCACCTCGAGTCGGTGCCACCAGCGCGGCGCGAGGTGGGCCAGGCGGCTCAACGGACCGGGCATCGGCTGGGTCTGGTGGTGATGATCCATCGCGGTGAGGTCCCGCCAGGACTCGTCGCCGCGCAGCTTGATCATCCCTGCCCCGAACTCGAGGCGCAGCAGCATCCAGCGCAGGAAGAACAGGATCAGCAGCGGCGGCGCGACCGCGTGGGAGCCGAGGAAGCCCACCAGGAACCCGCACTCCAGCAACATCGATTCCCAGCCGAAGCCGTAGAACACCTGGCCCACGGAATGTATCGACAGGTACAGCAGCCACATCACGCCGAACACCGCGATCATGGACCATGCGGGCCCCTGCTGCGGCAGACCCACCACCACCGCGGCACCGAGCACGATGCCCACCAGGCACATCACCCGCAGCAGGCGATCGCTGTACGGGGTCCGGCGCCAGCGGAACAGAGTCGGCCCGGCGCGGTCGCCGACACGCTCGAGGAACTCAGTCGCCGGGAGCAGGCCCCGCTCCCCCAGCAGCACGGGGAACTGGTGGAAGCTCGAGAGGAAGGCGAGCATGAACACCGCCGCGACCCCCCGCTGGATCACCTCGCGGGCGATCAGATGGTCGTGCCCGTCCAGCAGGGCGAGCCAGCTCGTCCATTCCATGGCGTCCACGGCGTCCACCTCCGGGCTCGGGGTCTCCGCCTCCGATCATCCGCCGCCGGGCCGGAACTGTCACGGGCGCGCCCATGTCCCGGCGCCGACTCCGGCGCTCACAGCACGAAGGGTGCGAGGGTGCTGGCCGCCCACCAGCTGCAGGCGCCGAGCACGAGGGCGAAGCTCGCGGTCCACATCCAGGCTGGCACCGGGGTCAGCTGGGCGAGCTGGGCCGGATCGTCGGAGCTACCGCCGCCGGTGATCACCGCCCCCAGGTGACGCCAGGCACCCAGCAGCAGGAACACCCCGGTGGCCAGGGTCAGCAGCGCGGCGAGCGCGGGACTGCCCCACCACCAGAGGGCGCCGACGCCCACAGCAGTGCCGAGCACCGCGGCCAGGGTGTGCAGCGAGCGGGAGAAGAACAGCGAGAGCACGAGCACCACCAGAGCGATGGAGAGGGCGGTGCGCGCCCAGCCGTGCAGGGAGATCTGGACCAGCAGTGCGCCCACGATGGCGGGGGCCGGGTATCCGGCCCAGGTGGAAGCCACCCGGCCGACGCCGCGCCGCGGGCCGACGGTGACCGCGTGACCGGACATGTCGGCGCTGACCACGAAGCCGGTGAAGCGTCGTCCCATCAGGATCCCGATGACCGCGTGGCCGAGCTCGTGCACGATCGTCACCGCGAGCCGGGCGAACCTCCACAGCGGAGGCAGCACCACGACGACCAGTGCGAGGACGAGCGCGAGCAGTGTCCACCAGCCGGTGGCGGGCGCAGCGTCGGGCATGAGGCGGCCCGTGATCTCGCGGCCGATCTGCTCGAGGGTCATGGAGCCATGGTGACAGCTCCGGCCTGGAGCGCGCTGGGAGCGTGCCAGACTGTCCGCACCCGTCGACGACGACTCGAAGGACCTGGTGGCACCGCATGCCGGACATCGACCCCGCCCTCGCCCGATGGATCACCGCCCCCGGTGAGGATCCGCAGAATCCGCTCCTGCGCATGTCGTTCGAGCTGGCCTCGCCGCCGGTCGCGGCGCGGCTGCTGGTGACGGGCCTGGGCACCTTCCGCGCCTATCTCAACGGCGCTCCGATCAGCGACGGTCTGCTCGACCCGGGGCTGACGGATCCTCGCCGACGGGTGCAGGTGTGCGAGGTGGACGCTGCGGAGCTGCTCACCCGCGGCGAGAACGTGCTCGGCATCGAACTGGGCCGCGGCTTCCATGCGATGACCACCCCGAACGAATGGCGCTGGCATCTGGCGCCCTGGCGGGGCCCGGTGCGGGCCTGGGCGCGGCTGCGGATCGATCTGGCCGACGGCACCACCCGGGCGCTGTCCACCGGGGAAGGGTGGCGCACCCGGCCGGGCCCGGTGGTCTTCGACTCGATGTACGAGGGTGAGACCTTCGCTCCCACCGAGGACCCGGCCGCATGGCGGTTGCCGGGCTATGACGATGCCGGCTGGGCGCCGGTGCTGGTGGACCGTCCCGGCAGCGGGTCCCGCCGGGCGCAGAGGTCTGCTGAACCGCTGCTGGTGCGCCAGGTGCAGGAGCCCGTGGTGGTGCGCGAGGAGCTCCTCCCGACCCTGGTCTCCTCCACTCCGCAGCGGGTGGTGCTGGATATGGGACGGGTGATCGCCGGCTGGTGCCGCTTCACGCTCCCCGCTGAGGTGGGGCCGTGGGCGCCCCCGGTCGAGTTCGTGGCACGGCACGGGGAGAAGCTCCTGGCCGACGGCACAGTGGATGACGTGAACCAGCACATCCACACCGATCGCTTCCAGCAGGACCGGGTGCTGCTGCAGCCTGCCTTCGCACGTTCCTTCGCCCCGCGGCACAGCTACAAGGGGTTCCGCTATGTGCAGCTCGAACCGCTCTCGGGCGACCTGGCTGGGCTCCAGGTCACCGGGGTCCTCGCCCATGCGGATCTTCGCGAGGTCAGCAGGCTGAGCTCGTCGGATCCGTATCTCGAACAGTTCGACGCGGCGATGCGCGCCTCCCTGCTGAACAACATGCATCACGTCCCCACGGATACCCCGATCCAGGAGAAGAACGGGTGGACCGGTGATGCGCTGACGGCGCTCGCGGCGATGACCACGAGCTTCGATATGCGCCGGATGCTGCGCAAGTGGTTGGCGGACCAGGTCGACGGGCAGCGGGCGGACGGATCCCTCGCGGTGATCTCGCCGAATCCGGACTGGGGGTATGACGAGCTCTCGCCCGCCCCGGAGTGGACCTGCCTGCTGCCGACGCTACTGGACGAGATGGTCACCGAGTACGGCGAGGTGGGGCTGGTCGCGCTGCACGGTCCAGCGGCGGCGAGCTATCTCGCTCATGAGCTCTCCCGACGTGACCAGGAGGGGCTGATCTCGGGGGTGCTCGGCGACTACCTCAGCCCGGGCAGCCCCGGCCCTGCCCCGGAGGACAAGCGCCTGTCCGGTTCGCTGTTCGTGGCAAGGGCCCTGCGCTCCCTCGCCCATGCGGTGGACCTGGCCACGCTCGAGAGCGGCGGTGCGGGTGGTGACCCCTGGACCGCGAGCGGCGAGAGCATCGAGGGGGTGCCGGATCCGGAAGCATTGCGGGCCGACGCCACCGCGCTGGAGGAGGCGGTGAACGCCGTCTTCCTCGACCCCGTCGCGGGTCGCTACCGCGATCCCGGCACTCTAGAAGATTCCACCGCTCCAGAGGATTCCGCCGCTCCCGAAGATTCCGGCACTCGCGCCGAGGGCGGGAGGGCGAACACTGCGGATTCTCCCGGCCCTGCGGGCGCTGCCGCACCCGCCTACCGCCAGACCAGCAACCTGCTGCCCCTTGCCTTCGGGACGGTCCCGCCCGAGCACGTCGAGGCGGTGGTGGCGAATCTGGTGGCGGATATCGAGGCGCGCGGGGATCACCACGACTGCGGGCACATCGGAGTGCGCTTCCTGCTGCCGGTGCTGTCGGCGCACGGTCATGGCGAGCTGGCCTGGCGGGTGCTGAACTCGCCGACCGCGCCGGGATGGAAGGCGTGGCTGGAGGCAGGGAATTCGACCTTCATGGAGATGTGGGAGAACCCCCGCTCCTGCTCCCACTACTTCATGGGCACCCCCGCGACCTGGCTCCATGAATGGGTGGTGGGGCTGCGGCGAGGGCCCGACGGATGGCGGGACTTCGTGGTCGAGCCCGATCCGCGGGTGCCGGTGGCCCACATCGCCTTCTCCCGCGAGACGGATCTCGGGGAGATCGTGATCGAGGTGGACCGCGAGGAGCGCGTGATGACGCTGGTGGTCCCTGAGGGAGCCCGTGCACGGGTGCTCCTGCCCGGAACCGAGAAGGTCTGCGAGGCAGGGCGCCACGTCGTGACCTGGTGACAGCACGACGCCCGCCGTGCCCGGCCGAAGCCGGACCCGACGGGCGTCGAGGTCATGCGGCCGATACGTAGATCGGCCGGAGCGCTCAGAGGGCGCGGATGTTCACTGCCTGCAGACCCTTGGGGCCCTGCTCGGTCTCGAACTCCACGCGCTGGTTCTCCTCGAGGTCGCGACGGCCGGTGCCGGCGATGGCGCTGAAGTGAGCGAACACATCGGCGGAGCCGTCCTCGGGGGCGATGAAGCCGTAGCCCTTGTCGGAGTTGAACCAGGTGACGATGCCAGTAGCCATGGCGATATTCCTTCGTTGTCGTGAACCACATTCGTGGCCCGGGTATCCGTGACGACGGCGCCGCCGCGGATGGGTTGTGCCCCTGGCGTCACGGCGACCGATGCGGTCACCGCTGCCGTTCTGGGGGGCGGGTGCGGCCACGAGGGCCGCCTGAGCCGCGGCCAGCGACACGAAGTCGCCGATGCGGCCGAACTGGGGCCCGTAGGCCGTGTGGACCGGCGCGTCAGCGGAGGTGCTGACGACATGGCCGGCGAACTCTCCGGCGAGCGTGGCGACGTGGACGTCGTCATCGGCTCGGAGCCAGGAGAGGGTCTGGTGCGCTGCAACGGCTGCGGTGGCAGTCATCGGCGCGATCGTGAGGTGTGACGCAGAAGCGTCGTCGTACAAAGGCAGTGCGGAGGAGGTAATGAAGTCCCAATTTCGTCGGAAGTGCTGCGCGACCGTCGTCGGTCGCCTCCGAGGGAGGCATCCTGCGCCGTGCGTGTCTTCCACAGATCCTGCCATATGACCGGGCCGTGTGGACGACTTCGAGAAGACTACGGCATGAACCCTTGTGCTCGAACCCCGATGTGACCCACCGTACGTCCGGGACATCGCGACGGCATCGCCCCCGGGGCCCCAGGCCCTCAGTCCTCCCAGCGCACCTGTGCGGGCTCCTTGTCCGGGCGCCATCCGCGCCAGACCGGATGGCGCAGGCGACCGTCCTCGGTCCGTTCGGCGTGCTGCACCTCGCCCACCAGATCCGCGCGCACCCACTCGGCGTCACGGCGATCCGCTGCTGGCACGTTGTTCGCCGCAGGGGTCTTCCGGGTCCGGGAGCGGAGGGCGGTGGCGATCTGTTCGAGATCTCGGCCCGAGAAGCCGCTGCCCACCCGTCCCGCATAGCGCAGGACACCCTCGGTGTCGGGGACAGCGAGCAGCAGGGAGCCGAGGGTCCCAGAGCGCTCCCCCTTGCCGTGTCGCCACCCGATGACCACGACCTCCTGGTGGTGGGCGTTCTTGAGCTTGATCCAGGTGCGCGAGCGCTTCCCGGCCTGGTAGATGCCGCTCTCCTTCTTCGCCATCACCCCTTCGAGCTGCAGCTGCTGGGAGATCTCGATCGCATGCTCGACGTCACCGTGGTCGGCGTGGGGCAGCTGGACGTGCTCGGTCACGCTGACGGCGTCGAACAGCGCTTCCCGGCGTTCCAGATAGGACGCTCGCACCAGCGACTCACCGCCGCGGACCAGCAGGTCGAACAGCATCACGTGGACCTCGACCTCCTCCCGCGCTCGGGCGACGTCGCGCTCGCGGGTCAGCCCGAGTCGCTGCTGGAGCCGGGAGAAGGACGGCCGGTCGCTCCCATCCAGCGCCACGATCTCCCCATCCAGCACGGTCTCGCCAGCGACCCTGAGCTCCGGGTCCACGGCGTCGTGCAGCTCCGCGAGCTCGGGGAAGGTCGCGGTGAGGTCGTTGCCGCCACGGCTGGTCAGCCGCACGGCACCCTCGGTGACGGTCGCGATGACGCGCACCCCGTCCCATTTCATCTCGAAGGCCCACTCGTCCTCCTGGCGAATGTCGCCTCGAGTGCCGAGAGTCGCGAGCATCGGTGAGAGCGGCTCTCCCATGCCGGCCGCGCTCGACCCGGCCGGCTCCTCGTCCTCGCTGCGCCGCGGAGGCTTCCGCGACCGCGTGGTCGGCGCGCTCTGGGGTGCAGACCCGCCGCCCTCTCCGCCCTCGCTGTCGCCGTCACCGTCGGGCTGGTCCTTCATGAGGTGCAGCAGCCAGTTCGCCGCCGCCTTCTCCTTCGCGGCGGCGGACTTCCCTGATCCGCCCATCCCGCCGGTGTGGATGAAGGCATAGCGTCGCGGAACCCCGCCGAGGCCGCCGTCCGGGCGACCGTGGCAGACCACGATCACCTCCTTGCCCTCGCGCCATTTCTCGATCTCGACGGTGCCGGTATCCCAGAGGGCGACCTCCCCACCGCCGTACTCCTGTGCGGGGATGGTGCCTTCGAAGGTGCCGTACTCGAGGGGATGGTCCTCGGTCTGCACGGCGAGCCGGTTCTGGTCCGTCTCCAGCGGCGGGCCCTTCGGCACCGCCCAGGAGACCAGCACCCCGGAGTGCTGGAGACGGAAGTCCCAGTGCAGGCGTGAGGCGTGATGCTCCTGGATCACGAACATCGGCTCCTCGGAGTGCAGAGCCTCGAGCGCCTCCTGTGCAGCTGCGGAGCCGGTGTCCGGGTCGCGCTTCGGCGCGGGGACGGGCTCGGGGGTCTTCTCCGGGTCCCGCTTCGAGCGATACACCTCGAGCCGGTCCCGGGCGCGCTTTACCGCGGGTGCCTTCCCTGCGGCCGCGATGCCCAGCGGTGCGATCGGGTCGATGCCCTCCTCGAGCCGCTCGAGCACCTCGGCCATCTCGAGCTGTTCGAGGCCGGGGTCCTCGATCTCCTCCCAGGTGCGCGGGGCGGCGACGGTGGGCCGCAGTCTTCCTCGCAGCGAGTACGGGCAGATGGTGGTCTTCTGCCCGTTGTTCTGCGACCAGTCCACGAGCACCTTGCCGCGGCGCGATGACTTCTTCATCTCGCTCACGACCTGCTCGGGGTGGTCCTGCTCGAGAGCCCGGGCCAGCTGATGCGCGACCTGTGCGATCTCGTCGGCCGTGCTGCTGCCGTCCAGCGGCGCGTACAGATGGATCCCCTTGGATCCGGAGGTCACGGGATAGGAGTCCAGGCCCATATCGGCGAGGATCTCGCGGCACCATCCCGCCACGAGAGCGCAGTCCGCCAGCCCTGCGCCTTCTCCGGGATCGAGATCCAGGACCATCCGGTCGGGACCTGCGGGTTCGAGGTGCTCGTCGAAGCGCCACTGCGGGGTATGGATCTCGAGGGCTGCGAGCTGGGCGAGCCAGACCAGCACCGCGACCTCGTCCACCAGCGGGTAGGTGGCGGTGGCCTCGCTGTGCCGGATCTCGGCGCGCGGCACCCAGTCCGGTGCGTGATCCTCCAGATCCTTGCGGAAGAACGCCTTGCCGGGCCGCTCGGTGGTGCCGACCCCGTCGACCCACCGTTTTCGCGTCGCGGGACGACGCGCGGCCTGCGGGATCAGCAGCGGCGCGATGCGGTGGAAGTAGTCGATCACCTCGCCCTTGGCGGTGCCCGTGGAGGGGTAGAGGATCTTGTCGAGGTTCGACAGCTTCACCCTCCGTCCGTCCACCTCGACGTGCTGTGCGGGGATGGCCATGGGCCCACTGTGCCCCCGATCGCCGCATTCGTCACGCCCCGGGATCGTTCATCTCCCATAGGTGCACAACCGTCCGACCGCTCGTTCCTGGTCACCGCCGGTTCTCCGTGATGTCATGGGGCATGCGCGCAATCTGGAGCGGTGAGATCACCTTCGGCCTCGTGAACGTGCCGGTGAAGCTCTACGGAGCCACCCGCTCGCACGACATCTCCTTCCATCAGGTCCACGATGAGGATCACGGGCGGATCCGGTATCAGCGCACCTGCGAGGTGTGCGGCCGAGAGATCGACTACGAGCACATCGACAAGGCCTACGACGATGGCGACAAAACGGTGGTGCTCACCGACGAGGAGCTGGACGCGCTGCCGGCGGAGGACAACGACGAGATCGACGTCGTGCAGTTCGTGCCTTCGGATCAGGTGGATCCGATCCTGCTCGGCACCTCGTACTTCCTCGAGCCGGTGGGGCGTTCCGCGAAGGCGTATGTGCTGCTGCGGCGCACGCTGGAGGAGACGGAGCGGACCGCTGTCGTGACCTTCACCCTGCGCACCAAGACCCGCCTCGGGGTGCTGCGGATCCACGGGGACCTGCTCGCGCTGCAGACCCTGCGCTGGCCCAAAGACCTCAAGGAGGTCGACTTCGGCCCCAAGAAGTCGAAGATCAGCAGCAAGGAGCTGGCGATGTCGGCGTCCCTGGTCGAGCAGTTCAGCGATGACTTCGACCCTGAGCAGTTCACCGACGAGTACCAGGCGCAGCTTCGCGAGCTGGTCGACGCCAAGCTCGAGCAGGGAGACTCCGTGGACACCGACGCGACCTTCGGGAAGGACAGCTCGAAAGACGAGGCCGACGCGGCTGGCGGCGGCGGGAAGGTCATCAGCCTGATGGACGCACTGGAACGCAGCGTGCAGAAGCGCCGCGGATCGGGATCATCGCCGGCACAGCAGAAGGACGAGACGGAGAAGAAGGGGTCGGGCCCGACGCGGAAGAAGTCGGACTCGGCGAAGAAGTCCTCGCACTCCACGGCGTCGAGCGCGAAGAGTTCCGGTGCCTCCAAGAAGTCTGGCGGTTCCAAGAAGTCCGGCGGTTCCGGGAAGTCCAGCGCCTCCAAGAGTTCCGGCTCCTCGAAGAAGTCCGGGTCCTCGGCCAAGAGCACAGGCACGAAGACCAAGGCTCCGAAGGCCAAGAAGGCTGCAAAGAAGTCCTCCGGTTCGTCGGCGGAGCGCTCGAAGAAGTCGGCGTAGGCCTCACCTCCCAGGGCACCGTCCGCCTCCGCCCTGCTCTCGCAGGGGCGAGGCGCCGTCGGCACCGAGGATCCTCATGGCGACATCTCCCGCGCTCGACGGGATTCCTGGGCTGCGACCACGGCGATCAGGGCGAGGGCGAAGCCGCCCAGCTGGACGGCCGTGAGCTGCTCGCCGAGCACGAGGAAGCCGAGCACAGCCGCAACGAGTGGGGAGAGCACCGGGAGGAACGCAGCGCTCCCCGCTGGCATCTGACCCAAGCCCCGGAACCACAGCACGTAGGCGAGAAGCCCTCCCACAAGCGCGAGCCAGGCATAGCCCATCGTCGCCTGCGCGTCGAGCGCCGGCGGCGTGCCTTCGACGGCAAGGGCGAGAGGGAGGATGATCAGGCCGCCAGCGGTGAGCTGCCAGCCTGCGAAGGCGATGGGGCCGACGGGTGGCCGCCACCGCTTGGACAGCACCGTGCCCACCGCCATCGAAGCCACGCCACCGATGCCCGCGAGGATGCCGAGCGGATCGAGCGCGGCATCGGGCCCGAGCACCGTGGCTGCGACTCCGAGCACAGCCAGGACTCCCCAGATCAGCCGACGCACCGTCGGCCGCTCCCGGAGCAGGACAGCGGCGAGCACCGCGACCAGCAGCGGCCCGGTGGCGCCGAAGACTCCCGCCACTCCCCCGGGCAGCAGGTAGGCGGCGAGGAACAGCAGCGGGAAGAAGGCGCCGATGTTGAGCGTGCCCAGCAGCAGGGAGCGCCACCACCAGTGGCCGTGCGGGAGGGCGCGGCCGAGCGCGAGGGCGAGCAGGCCTGCCGGCAGAGCGCGCAGAGCCCCGGACCACAGGGGATGATCCGGAGGCAGCAGTTCGGTGGTGACGAGATAGGTGGTCCCCCAGGTGATCGGGGCGATCGCCGTCAGCGCGACAGTCAGCGCGGCGGCCGACCCAGGGCGCGGAGCCGACGGCGTGCCACTCGCGGAAGCATTCCCGCCCCGCGATCTTTCGATGTCTAACTGTTTCATGGTTGAGAATGTATGCCTGCGATAGAGTCCCGTCAAACAGTTAGATGTCGAAGGTTCGCTCACGCTGGCCCCACCGCGAGCGATCCATCCGCGCCAGGAGGGAATGACATGGCAGACCGCGTGAGCGACTTCCTCGCCCAGTGGGCCCGGGAGCGACCGGATCTCGACGCCACCCCGATGGGGGTGATCGGACGCCTTTCGCGGGTCGACGAGATTGCCGGCCGCACGCTGCAGGCGACGTTCCGGGGCGTCGGCCTGCATCGCGGGGAATTCGACACCCTCGCCGCCCTGCGACGGTCCGGGTCCCCGTTCACCCTCACCCCCGGCGAGCTGGCCGCCTCGAGCATGGTCACCGGCGCCGCGATGACCAACCGCCTGCAGCGTCTGGAGGACAAAGGGCTGCTGCAGCGGACGATGGACCCCTCCAACCGGCGCCGCGTGCTGGTGCGCCTCACCGACGCTGGGCGGGAGCTGGTCGACGAGATCGTGGTCCCCCATGTCAACGCCGAGCAGGAACTGTTGGACGCCCGGCTCACGCGCGAGGAGCAGACTCAGCTGGCGAAGCTGCTGGAACGCTTCCTGGAGAACTCGGGCGACGTCTCCACCCACGACACGAGCAAGGACTGACCCGCATGGGCAAGAACCTCAGCCACCAGAATGCGTCGGGTCGGAGAACGACCGGCGAGCCGTCCCAAACACAGGCCCAGACACCGACGACCATCGTCATCACCGGCGCGTCCGACGGGATCGGCGCCGCCGCAGCCCGTCAGCTCGCCGGCACGGGCGTCCGCCTGCTCGTGGTCGGTCGCTCACCGGAGAAGACTGCGGCCGTCGCGCGGGAGATCGACGCCGAACACTTCATCGCCGACTTCGCTCGTCTCGATGACGTGCGCCGCCTCGCGGCGGAGCTCTCAGCGGCGACCGCCGAGCACGGCATCGACGTGCTCGCCAACAATGCCGGCGGAATCTTCGGCGACCGCACCCCGACCGTCGACGGTTTCGAGAAGACGCTCCAGGTCAACCACCTCGCCCCGTTCCTGCTGACCAACCTCCTGCTGCCACGCCTGCTGCCCGGGGGCGCCTCGGTCGTGAACACCTCAAGCATGGCGAACCGGCTGTTCGGGCACCTGGACCTCTCCGACCTCGGCAACGAGCGGAGATACAGCCCGCGCAAGGCCTACGGGGATGCAAAGCTCGCGAACGTGCTGTTCACCCGCAGCCTGCACGCGAAGTTCCACGACCAGGGGCTCTCTTCCGCGGCATTCCACCCCGGGCTGGTGCGCACGAGCTTCTCCGCCGGATCGGCGAGTTCGATGCGCTGGTTCTATCAGTCGCCGCTCGCGCGCTTCGCACCGATGATCAGCCCCGAACAGGGCGGCGCGACCCTGGCCTGGTTCCTCACCGGCGTGCCGGGTTCGACCTGGACCTCCGGGCGCTACTACGACCAGGACCGGCCCACCACGCGCGTGAACCCGCAGGCCGACGACCTCGCTCTCGCCGAGGGGCTGTGGCAGCGCAGCGCCGAGCTGGTCGGGCTGTCCCCCACCCGCTGAGGCTCGGCGACCGAGTCTGACGATCGCGCACCGCTGAGCGCCCAGCGCTCGGACGGTGTGGAGCCACCCAGCCGGACGGGGCAGGATGGGCGGTCAGGACCCCACCCCGATCAGCACCAGGAGCCCCCATGACCGCAGTCGTCGTCACCGCGATCTTCTACCCCAAGCCCGGCAAGAAGCAGGAGCTGGCCGAGGCCATGCATCGCGGCATCGCCGCCGTGCACGGAGAGAACGGCTGCGAGCTCTATGCGATCCACGACGCCGAGGACGGCACCATCACGATGATCGAGAAGTGGTCCTCCGTCGAGGCGCTCGACACCCACGGCGACAGCGATGAGGTCAAGATCCTGCGCGCCGATGTGGCGGACCTGGTCGAGAAGCCGGGCCTGGTCACCCGCATGACCCCCATCCCCGCAGGCACGGAGGCGCAGGGACAGCTCTGACCTCTGAACCCGCCGGAGCCTGGTTCTGCCCACAGCAGAGGCTCCGGCGGGGTCGTCGCAGGCGGCGTACCGTCATCCCATGACCACGCTGGAGCCTCTGCTGCGAGAGCTGATCGGCGGCGCCCTGCGCCGTCGCCGACGAGAGCGCGGACGCACTCTCACCGATGTCGCCGGGCAGGCCGGGGTGAGCATGCAGCACCTCTCGGACGTCGAGCGTGGGCGCAAGGACGCCTCGAGCGAGATCCTCGCGGCGATCTGCGGAGCGCTCGGCGTGACGGCCGCCCAGTTGATGTCCGAAGCGGCACAGCCCTCGGCTCGGTCCTCAGCGCAGTCCGCAGCGCGGTCCTCAGCTCAGTCCTCGGCTCTGCCCGCAGCCACGCCCGCAGCCCGGTCGTCGGCCCAGCCCTACGCCCGGCCCGTCCTGCTCGACCTCGCCCGTGCTCCGCGCTCGGCGCCGCCTGAGCTCGAGATCGAGATCGAGATCGAGCCTGGGCTCGAGCTCGGGGCGAGGTCCGTCGTCAACGGACGGCACCGACCCTCCCTCCGCCCGCTCCGCCCGCGCGACGTCATGCTGTCGGCCGCCTGAGCAGAATCTCGTCGGCGAGCCCGTATTCCACGATCGCCGCGGCATCCAGCACCCGCTCACGCTCGAGGTCCTGCCTCACCTGCGAGGCGTCGCGACCGGTCGCCTCTGCGAGCAGCTGTTCCAGCTGGCGGCGCACCCGTTCGACCTCCTCGACGGCAAGGATCAGGTCCGGGATCGCTCCGCGTCCGCTGGCCTCGAGCGGTCGCAGCACCGCGCGCGAGTGCGGCAGCACGGCCCGCATCCCGGGAGTTCCCGCGGCCAGCAGCAGCACCGGCGCGGCGACGACCTGGCCCACGCAGGTCACCGCGATCGGGCTGCGCACATAGGCGAGCGCGTCGTGGATGGCGAGCACTGCCTGCACGTCCCCGCCGGCGGAGTTCAGGTAGATCTGGATGGGGGTGTCCCGCGACTCGTTCTCCAGGTGCAGCACCTGGGCGATGATCGTGTTCGCCACCCCGTCGTCCACCTCGGTGCCGAGGTAGACGATGCGGTCGCTGAGCAGGCGGGAGAAGATGTCGGCCGTCCGCTCGCCGCCGCCTGCGGTGCGCTCGATGACGCTGGGGATGGTGTAGCTGCTCATCGTCCGAGTCCTGTCGTCGTGGTGGCGGACCGCATCGGGAGGATCTCGCGGAGGTCGGCGACCACCTGGTCGCAGAATCCGTAGGCGACCGCGTCGGCTGCGGACCAGAAGCGGTCGCGCTCCGAGTCGCGGGCGATCGTCTCTCGCGGCTGCCCGGTGCGCTCTGCGGTGATGTCGATGAGCAGATCGCGGTTCGCGCGCAGGTCCTCGGCCTGGATCTCGATGTCGGCTGCAGAGCCGCCGAAGCCCGCGGATCCCTGATGCATGAGCACCCGCCCGTGCGGGAGGATGCTCCGCTTGCCGGTGGTGCCGTGCGTGAGCAGGTACTGGCCGGCGCTGTAGGCCATGCCCAGAGCGACGGTGCGCACATCGCAGGGCACCAGGTCCATGAGGTCCCCGATCGCGAGCATGGCGGGCACCAGCCCGCCAGGAGAGTTGATCAGCAGCGTGATGTCGCTGTCGGGGTCCTCGGCGGCCAGGAGCAGCAGTCCGGCGCTGAGCTGGGCGCCATTGTCCTGATCGAGCTCCCGATCCAGCAGCAGGACGCGCTGGTGGAGCAGGCCGAGATCGATGCGGTCGGTGAGGGCGGCGGTGGTCGTGGCTGGAGGTGAGGTGGTGGTCATGTGCCGAGTCTTCGCCGGGCCGGTGGCGCGGCGCCAGCATCTCCGCTCTGGGTTGAACAGCCCTGCGCTGATCAGTTCAGGGCTGATCAGCTGTGCGCTGATTAGCTGTGCGCTGATCGGCCCAGCGTTGAGGGGCCCAGCGTTGATAGGGCAGCGTTGATCAGCCCTGGGCGGAGGCCGGCCCGGCGCGGGTCCCCCGCCGTGTGAACGCAGATCACGGCAGGCTCGCCAGGACCCCGCGACGAGGAGGAGACTCGCGCCACCGCCCTGACCGAGGAGAGCCCGATGACGCAGCACACCCCGACCGCCGCCGCCGAGCGGGCCGATGCCGAGCGGGCCGACGTCCCCGCCTCCTGGACCAACTTCCGGCGCCGCCGGGACGAATCCCTGGCCGCACGCCACGGCATCCTCTCCCAGGTCGCGCTGCACTGGATCGACCCGTCGGCCGGGCCGCAGCATCTAGGCGAGGTCCCCGGCAGCTGGGAGATCATCGAGGATCGACCGGTCGTGCGCTTCGGAGGCACGGAGCTCACGCTGCTCGCCGACTCCTCGGAGATCGGCGTCCGCGCCGATGACGGGGTCGTCGTCACGACCGTGACCTCCGCGGGTGACGTCCGCCTGGCGAGCTTCGGCGAGGACGTGCAGATCGATGTGATCCGTCGGGGCGGGCGGATCGGCCTGCGCCTGCTCGACCCGGCGGCGCCACGACTGGCCGCCTTCGACGGGGTGCCGACCTTTCCCTACGACCCCGCCTCTGTGCATACCGGGACCTTCCGGCCCCAGCCCGCCACGGTGCGAGTCGGCTCGGCGCTGCCGTGGCTCGAGCAGGAGCTGCCCTCCCCCGGGGTCGTGACCCTCGAGATCGCCGGCACCGAGGTGGATCTCGTGCTCACCGGCGAATCCAGCATCCTGTTCACCGACGAGACCTCCGGCTCCGAGAGCGCCCACTGGCGTCAGGTCAGCGCACAGCTGGACGGCGACCGGGTGCACGTGGATCTCAACTTCTCCCTGAACTTCCCGTCCGCCTTCAGCGCCTGGGGCACCTGTCCGCGCCCGCCGGCGGGCAACCACCTGCCGCTGGCCGTGCGCGCCGGGGAGGCCCGGGTCGAGCCCACGGAGCGCTGAGCGGCTGCCGAGCCTCTAGGATCGCGGGATGCCAGACCGTCCCGATCCCGAGACCGGCGAGACCCCCGAAGTCTCCGACGGCCCTGCCCGCACGCGCGGCGGGGTGCCCTGGGGCTCCGTGCTGCGCAACGTCACCCTCGTGCTCGCCGTGCTGGTGATGGTGTGGCTCGCGCTGAACGTGCGCCTGCCGTCCGTGGACGAGCTGCGCGCGGACATCGCCGAGCTCGGTGCCTGGGGTCCGCTCGCCTTCATCGCGCTCTACGCGGCGGTGGCCCTGACACCGATCCCGGTGACGATCATGGCGGTGGCCGGCGGGATGCTCTTCGGGGTGCCCGGTGGCACCGTGCTGTCGATGATCGGGGTGACGCTCGGCTGCTGGGGCGGCTACTGGGTGGCGCGGGGCCTGGGCCGGGACACGGTGATGCGCGCTCTCGGATCGCACGCGGAGCTGGTCGAGGACCGCCTCGAGAACGGCGGGTTCTATGCGGTGTGCACGCTGCGACTGATGCCCGGCATCCCCTACTGGCCGGTGAACTACGGCAGCGGCGCTTTGGGCATCAGCAGCCGCGACTTCCTCATCGCCACTGCGCTCTCGGCGCTGCCGGGTCAGATCTCCCTCATCGCCGTCGGAGCGTTCCTGGTCGAGCCGGGCATCGCCTCCGGTGCGGTGGTGGCGATCTCCTGGACCATCGTGATCGCACTGACGCTGCTGTCCTATCGCCGGTGGAGGGCCACCCGCAGCACGGAGCATCCCGAGGACGCCATCCCCTCTGCTACCACTGACAACGCCTGATTCCGGTCTAGACTGCTCCCACGCCGCCGGAGCACCCCTCAGCACGATGTCCGGGGTAGGCCCCGATCGGTCGCAGCGCGCCAGCCGGCGCGCGTCGCAGGCGGACTCCTACCAGGTGCGCACCGTGGGCCAGCAGCCCACCAGCACCACGGTCGACGGATTCCGTGCGATCAACTCGGCACAGGACCCGGACACCCTGACCGAGGAGATCGCCTCCGCGGACCTGGTGACCACCGCCGTCGGTGCCCATATCCTGCGGTTCGTGGCGCCGAACATCGCCGCCGGGATCGCTGCCCGCCCCGCCGGGGCACCGCCGCTGGCGGTGCTGGCCTGCGAGAACGCGATCAATGCCACGGATCTGCTCGAGCAGGAGATCCGCAACGCCTATCAGGGCGACGATCTCGAGGAGAAGGCACTGTTCGCGAACACCGCAGTGGACAGGATCGTGCCCGTCCAGGCGGAAGGCGCAGGTCTGGACGTCACCGTCGAGGACTTCTACGAGTGGGCGGTCGAGCGCGGCCCCTTCAACGGTCACGAGCTCGAGGTCCCGGGGATCACCTGGGTCGATGACCTGGGGCCGTACATCGAACGGAAGCTGTTCACGGTCAACACCGGCCATGCCACCACCGCCTGGCACGGCTGGGCGGCAGGGCACGCGACGATCGCGGAAGCGATCTCGGATCCTGCCGTCGCGGTCGAGGTCGAATCGGTGCTCGCCGAGACCTCCTCGCTGCTGGTGGCCGTGCACGGCTTCTCCGAGGAGGAGATGGCCTCCTACCGGAACAAGGTGCTAGGCCGTTTCGCGAACACCTCGCTGCCGGACCCCGTCGAGCGCGTGGGCAGGGCGCCGCTGCGCAAGCTCTCCCGCGAGGACCGGATCGTCGGCCCGGCGGCCGCCCTCGCCGAGCGGGGGATGCAGCATGACGGCCTGCTGGCCGCCTTCGGCGCGGCACTCGCCTTCACCCCGGAAGGGGACGAGGAGGTGGACCGCCTGCAGGAGATCCTGCGAGGAGGCGATGCAGACGCCGCCGCCGCGGAGATCACCGGCCTCGAGCCCACCCATCCGCTGTTCCCCGAGGTGCGTGCACTGATCGCTGCACGCACCACGCGCTGAGCACCCGTCCGGTCCACCCCGCCCTGCCCATCTGGGCACGGTATATTCCCCACACACACGTGACCCCACGAAAGGCACACACCATGGCAGAGCGCACCGTCAAGATCGCCAGCTCCTCCGGGCTCCACGCCCGTCCGGCCGGCATCTTCGCCCAGGCCGCAGCGGAGCAGCCCGCAAGCGTGACCATCGAGAAGGCCGGCGGCAGCGCCGTGCAGGCATCGAGCATGCTGATGCTTATGACCCTCGGGGCCGGCAACGGCGACGAGGTGACCCTGCGGGCCGAGGGCGACGGCGCCGAGGAGTCCGTGAACGCACTCGCCGCACTCCTGGAGAAGGACCTCGACGCCGAGGCGTGAGCAGGCCGCGCACAGCGACGAAGGGCGCCCCACCGATCCTGGTGGGGCGCCCTTCGTCCTGCAGAGAGCAGATCAGCGCGTCACAGGCCGAGCTCGCCGAGGATCGGCAGGCCGGCGCGGACGGTGCTGATCGCGTCCTCCGCGGTGCGTGCGGCGACGGCCTTCGCTGCGAGCTCCTTCGCCTGCTCGAGCGTCACCGTGGAGAGCACCTTCGCGACCGCCGGCAGCGAGCGCGGGGTCATCGACAGGCTGTTCACCCCGAGGCCCACCAGCACCACCGCGAGGCCGGGGTCACCGGCCGCCTCGCCGCACACGCCGACGGGCTTGTTCGCGCTCTCACCGAAGGCTTCCGGATCCCCTCCGGCGCTCCGCGCCCCCTCACAGGTCGCCTTGACCAGCGAGAGCACGGACGGCTGCCAGGGCTTGTTCAGATGCGCCAGAGAGCCCAGCTGACGATCGGCGGCCATCGTGTACTGCGTGAGATCGTTGGTGCCGATCGAGGCGAAGTCGCAGGCGCTGAGATGACGATCCGCGGTGATCGCGGCCGCCGGGGTCTCGACCATGATGCCGGCCGGTTCGAGCCCGCGCTCCCGGCACATCGCCACGAAGTCCTCGGTCTCCGGGACCGTCGCGATCATCGGGGCCATCACCCAGGGCTTGGCCTCGGACTGCGCCGCGGCCGCCGCGATCGCGTCGAGCTGGTTGGTGAGCACCGAGCGCTTCTCCCAGGAGGTGCGGTAAGCGCGCACCCCGAGAGCGGGATTCGGCTCGTCGGCGTCGGTGAGGAAGGGCAGGGGCTTGTCCGCGCCGGCGTCGATGGTGCGCACCACGACCTTCTTGCCGGCAAGGTGCGCGAAGGTCTCGACATACGCCTTCGTCTGCTCCTCGACGGACGGCTCGTCCTCACGGTCCAGGAACAGGAACTCGGTGCGGAACAGGCCCACCCCGTCGGCGTTCGCGGCGGCGGCCTTCTCTGCGTCCTTGGCGCCGCCGATGTTGGCCAGCAGCTGCACCCGGGTCCCGTCGGAGAGCACTCCGCCGCCGCCCTCGTAGCTCAGCGGATTCTTCTGCAGCTCGGTCCAGGCCGCGGCGAACCGATGATGCTCCTCGGTGACCTCATCGGTGATGGTGCCGAGCCCGGCATCGACGAACACCTCGGTGCCGTCGGCGAACTCGTGGATGCTCTTGGCCGCGACGATCGCGGGCAGGCCCAGCTGACGGGCGAGGATCGCGGTGTGCGACTGGGGGCCGCCGTCGGAGGTGACCAGCGCGATCACGCGTGCGGGATCGAGCGTGGCGGTGTCCGCGGGGGCGAGGTCGATGGCGGTGAGCACGAAGGGCTCGTCGACCTCGGGGATGCCGGGGGCCTGCTCGCCGCGCAGTTCGGCGACGATGCGGGCGCGCACGTCGCGCACGTCGGTGGCGCGCTCGGCCATGTACCCGCCGAGCCCCTCGAGCATGCTGGCGACCTGGTCACCGGCTTCCCACACGGCCCGCTCCGGGGTCTTTCCGCCGGTGAGGACGAAGCCCTGGGCGGTCTGGGTGAGTGAGGGATCCGCGGCCATCTGCGCCGTGGCCTCGAGGATCTTCTTCCCGTCCCCCGCCGCGCGCTCGGCGAGCCGGATCAGGGTGGCCTGCACGGCGGCGGCTGCGGCCGGGATCCGCTCGGCTTCGGCAGCGCGGTCCGCACCTTCGGCAAGGGTGTCGCCGGACGAAGGCTCGGCGACCGGCGGCGCCATCGCGCGGATGGTGCCGATCACCCGGCCAGGGCTGACTGCGACACCGGTGTACTGAGCCATCATTGCCATCTCCTCTGAGGAGGTCGGAAGGGGTTCTTGGCCGTCATCGTACGCGGAGCACGACGTCGTCCGCGCCCCTACGATGGCGCGATGAACGCCATGGCCTGGGAGCATCTGCACGAACCCGATCTGCGCGGGCGCACCGTCGTGATGACGGGAGCGAGCGACGGCCTGGGGCGGGAGGCGGCGCTCCAGCTCGCCCGCTGGGGCGCGGACCTGGTCCTCGCGGTGCGCAGCCGGTCCAAAGGTGAGGTGGTCCAGTCCCGGATCGTGCGCGAGACCGGCCGGGAGGAGGCAGTCCGCCTGGTCCAGCTCGACCTGGCGGAGCTCTCCTCTGTCCGCTCCGCGGCCGCTCAGATCGCGGAGCTCACGGACGCCCGCGGGATCGATCTGCTGATCCATGTCGCGGGACTGGTGACCCGCCGCCGGGGGCTCACCGCGGACGGCTTCGAGCTGATGACCGGAGTGAACGCCCTGGCGCCGCTGCTGCTGACGGATCTGCTGCTGCCGCTGGTGCGGGGGCGGGTCGTGGTGACGGCCTCGCAGGCGCACGCCTTCGGTGAGATCGACCTGTCCGATCCCTACTTCTCCCGCAGCGGCTGGTCCCTGCGCGCCGCCTATGGACGCTCGAAGCTCGTGACGATGCTGTGGGGGCGCGAGCTCTCCGAGCGGCTGCAGGAACGGGGCGGGCCGGTGGACCTGCAGCTCGTGCACCCTGGCTGGGTGCTCACGAACCTGCAGAACGCGACCGGCTCCGCCCGTCTGGATCGGCTGGTCACCGAGGTGACCAGGCCATTCGCCATGCCGCCGACGGGAGGCGCCGCCGCGGTGCTGTTCGCCGCGACCCAGCCGCTCCCGCCCGGCTCCTACCTCGGTCCCGACGGACCCAGGGCGCTGCGGGGGCGGCCGACGCTCCTGCGCCGCTCCGGCCCGGCGCTGGACCGCGACCTGGCGCGTGAGGTCACGGCCTGGGCACGGTCAGAGGTGGCGGCGGTCTGAGGACATCAGTTCGCGGAGTCCGGGGACTGCGGCGAATCCGCCGAGACCGGGCTCGGGGCCGACTGCGCCGAGACCGGCGACTGAGCGGACACAGGAGACTGTGCCGACGGGGCCGACGGGGCCGACGGGGCGGACTGGGCGGACACAGCTGACTGCGCTGACACCGCCGACACCGGCGACCGAGCGGACTGCGCGGACACCGCAGACTGCGCCGACACCGCCGACACCGCCGTCGGGGCTGACTGCGCCGAGAGCGCCGAGACCGCAGTCTGCGCGGAGACGGGGCTGTTGGCCGTCAGCATCAGCTCGACGGGCGGCACCGCGCTCGCCAGGTCCTCGCTCACTGCGCCCTCGCTCACCAGGTCCTCACTCGCCGGACTCGGCACCGAGAGGGTGGAGGCGTCCTCGGCAGGACGCTCGGCAGCCTGCACGGTGCTCTGCTCGACGGTGGTGTCGTCCACACCCTCGACGGGCCCGCCCGCGGTCATCGCGTAGGCCACTCCCGGGATGAGCACTGCTGCCGTGGTCCCGGCCGCCACTGTCCAGATCGTCTTCGCCCGCATCGTCATCTCTCCTCCGTCGGCCCGTGCTCCGGGCTGCTTCCGTTTCTGTGATGCCCTCAGGAAACACCGCCCGGATGAGACCAGCCCAAGATCCGGATGAGGCCGTTCTCATCGATGTGACCGCCTGTGACGCAGGGGTCGACGCCGGTGCCCGCCCCGCGCAAGACTCCTCGCAGACCACGACGATCGAGGAGCACGCCATGAGCACCACCGACCAGATCACCGACCACGGCACCGCGCCCTCCTCCTGGTCGGACTTCCGAAGCCGGCGCCACCGCTCCCTCGCCGACCCTCACGGGATCCTCGCCCAGGTGGGTCTGCACTGGGTGGATCCGGAGCAGGCGGCCCGGTCCTTCGACGACGTGCCCGGCAGCTGGGAGATCGCGGGCAATCAGCTCACGGTGACCTGGCAGGGCGAGGAGCTCGAGCTCCTCGCGTCGTCACCGGAGGTGGAGGAGACCCGCGAGGGCGAGCTGCACCGCGCGACGATCACGACTCCCGGAGATGTGCGCGTGGCGCGGTACGGCGCGGACGTGCAGATCGACGTGATCCGTCGCGGCGGCCGCACGGGGCTGCGCCTCCTGGACCCGGCTGCGCCCCGACGCACCACGTTCTCCGAGGTCCCCACCTATCCCTACGACCCGGGGCTCGTGCTCACCGGCACCTGGACCGCTCGGCCCACCGAGGTGACCGTCGGTTCCGCGCTGCCCTGGCTCGAGCAGCGTCTCCCCTCCCCTGGCGTCGCCTCGCTCGAGATCGGGGGCAAGCGCGTGCAGCTGGTGCTCACCGGCGACGCGAACGTCCTGTTCACCGACGAGACCTCGGGAACCACCAGCGCCGACTGGCGGGTGGTGACCGCGGAGCTCGACGGGGACACGATCACGGTGGACTTCAACCGGGCCGTGAACTTCCCGGCGGCCTTCAGCTCCTGGGCCACCTGCCCGCGCCCGCCCGCCGCGAACCACCTCGCGGCCGCGATCCGGGCCGGGGAGAAGCGGGTGACGCGCACGGAGCGGTGACGCGGAGGGTGCGGGATTCGAACCCGCGGTACAGGGTCACTGCACATTGGTTTTCAAGACCAACTCATTCGGCCGCTCTGACAACCCTCCTCATGCCCGGAGGCACCCGCGAGAGTCTACCGCCGCAGCGCCTTGTCCACCTCCACCACCGCGAACACCACCACTCCGGCGGCGATCGGGACCAGCCAGCCCGTCCAGCCCACCGCACCGGAGGCGAAGGCGGTCTGCATGAACGGGACATAGACGAAGGCCAGCTGCAGCAGAAGCATGATCGCGATGCAGGCCCAGGAGATCGGGTTCGTCGTGAGCAGCTCTTTGCGCAGGCTCGTGGTGCGAGTGAAGCGCGAGGCCAGCAGATAGAAGATCTGGCCCACCACCAGGGTGTTGACCGCGATCGTGCGGGAGACCTCGAGCGGAACGCCCTGGGCCTGGCCCAGCAGGAACACCCCGATGGTGATCCCGCCCAGCAGCAGCGAGACGTAGACGATCCGGATCATGCCAGCGAGCGGGATGATCGACCCGCCGGGCTTGCGGGGCGGGCGGCGCA
Source organism: Brachybacterium sp. AOP42-C2-15 (assembly GCF_052377065.1). NCBI lineage: Bacteria > Bacillati > Actinomycetota > Actinomycetes > Micrococcales > Dermabacteraceae > Brachybacterium > Brachybacterium sp. AOP42-C2-15. The sequence continues at coordinate 37,660 of NZ_JBQSWK010000005.1, read as the reverse complement.
TGATGTCGGGCTCCCCCGGCTCGAAGGCGAGCGCGAGCGCGAGGGTGACGGCGGTGATGGTGTTCACCCACAGCACCTGCACCGGGGTCAGCGGGAGCGTCATCCCCATCAGCACGGCGACCAGGATGACCAAGCCCTGCGCGCCATTGGTGGGCAGGATGAACGCGATCGCCTTGCGGAGGTTGTCGTAGATGGTGCGGCCCATCTCGACGGAGTCCGCGATGGTCGCGAAGTTGTCGTCCGCGAGCACCACATCGGCCGCCTCCTTGGTGGCCTCAGTGCCCTTGATACCCATGGCCACCCCCACGTCGGCCTTCTTCAGCGAGGGGGCATCGTTGACGCCGTCTCCGGTCATCGCGACCACGTCACCGCCGTCCTGCAGCGCCGTGACCAGCCGCAGCTTGTGCTCAGGACTGGTGCGGGCGAAGATCAAGCGGGTGTGTGCGAGCTCGGCGAACTCCTCGTCGTCCGCGGCGTCCAGCTCCGCGCCGGTGACGGCGCCGTGCTCGTCCTCGATGCCCATCTCGCGACCGATCGCGGTGGCGGTGCCGGCGTGGTCACCGGTGATCATCATGACCCGGATGCCGGCACCCTGGACGAGCCGGATGGCCTCGATGGCCTCCTGGCGGGGTGGGTCGATGATCCCGTACAGACCCAGGAACGTGAAGCCGCCGGAATCGACGTCCGACGGGGCGAGCGAGTCGGTGGCGTCTCCGGCCCGGCGCACCGCCGCGGCGAGCACCCGCAGGCCCTGGCCGCTCAGCTCGTCGATCACCCGGTCCCAGTGCTCGCGATCCAGCGCTTCGCGCTCGTCCAGGCCCATCCCCTGGAACTCGGAGCGGTCCAGCAGCCGGTCGGGGGCTCCCTTGAGGTTCACCACCCGGCCGACGCCCTCGATCTCGTCGAGGGTCGCCATGTACTTGTATGCGGAGTCGAAGGGCACCACGGCCAGGCGGTGCTCGTCGTCGCCCTCAATGCCGGCCTTCATCGCGAAAGTCCTCAGTCCGCCATCCGTCGGCTCGCCGGAGAGCACCCACCGGTCGTCCTTCCGCGAGACGGTGGAGTCGTTGGTGCGTGCGGCGACCTCGGCGAGCATCCGCAGGTCCCCGCGGTCCTCGGCGTCGATGACCTGCCCGTCCAGCTCGATGTCCCCCTCGGGCGCATACCCGGTGCCGCGCACGTCATAGGTGCCGGCGGGGGTGACCACGGTGCGCACCGTCATCTCGTTCCTGGTGAGCGTGCCGGTCTTGTCCGAGGCGATGACGGTGACGGAGCCCAGGGTCTCCACCGAGTTCATACGCCGGGTGATGGAGTTGCGGCCGGCCATCTTCTGCACGCCGAGCGCGAGGGTGATGGTGAGGACCGCAGGCAGCCCCTCAGGGATCGCGGCAACCGCGAAGCCGATGGCCGCCATCACGAGTTCGCCGAGCCCGTACTCGTACAGCGCCCAGCCGGCCACGAACATCAACGCGGCGGCGATGACCACGACGATCGAGAGCTTGGTGGAGAAGGAGGACATCTGCCGCGTCAGCGGGGTTTCCATCGATTCCACCTCGTCGAGCATTGAGGTGATGTGCCCGATCTCGGTATGGCGTCCGGTGCCGACCACCACGCCGCGGCCCGAGCCGGAGGCGATGGTGGTGCCGGAGAAGGCGATCGCGCTACGATCGCCGAGCGCGGCGTCGACCTCGACAGAGCGCGGCGACTTCTCCACTGCGAGGGACTCGCCGGTCAGGGCGGACTCCTCGGCGGTGAGGTTGGTGGCCTCGAGGATGCGGACGTCGGCCGGGACCTTGTCCCCGCCGCCGAGCCGCACCACATCCCCAGGGACCAGGTTCTCCGCCGGGATCGTCGACCAGGAGCCGTCGCGCCGCACCTGCGCGTCCAGGGAGAGCATGGAGCGGATGCCCTCGAGGGCGTCGGCGGCCTTGCCCTCCTGGACGTACCCGATCACGGCGTTGATCAGCACGACCGCGAGGATCACGACGGTGTCGACGACATGCCCCATGAGCGTGGTCAGCACGCCGGCGCCGAGCAGGACGTAGATCATCGGGTCCTTGAACTGGCGCAGGAACCGTCGCAGAGCCGATTCCTGCTGACCGCTCGGCAGGGCGTTGGGGCCGTGGTGCTCGAGACGCCGGGAGGCCACGTCCGCCGGGAGCCCGTCGGCCGCGGTCCCGAGCTGCTCGAGGACCTGATCGACCGGAACCGCGTGCGGCGTGGGAATCAGGGGCTGCTCGCCGGCCGACGAGGAGGTGGGTGGCTGGGGGGACGTGGTCACGGTGCTCATCGTCCCTCCATCATCACCCCGTGAGCTGAGGGATCACGAGGACTTCCGTCACCGGAGCCTGGGTGCCGACCGGGCGACGCCCGAGAAGCGGCGGCCTACCGCGTCGAGCTCGCGAGCCAGCGCCGATGCGCTGAGATGGCGGCCTGGGCGGGACAGCGCAGCTGGGCCAAGGAGTCGATGAAGCGGAAGGGGTTCTCCCCGCGGTACAGAGCCATCCGATCCGTGGTCGCGAGCGCCGTGATCCGGCGGCCCGCTGGATGCCTGAGCACCACGACGACGGCTCCTGTGGTCCAGTACGTTCTGCTCTGCTCGATCACGGCAACCTGCTCCCACGGGATCCGGTGGGTGCGTAGGTAGTGGACCAGGGTGAGTCCGTCGTCGTCGACGATGAACTGGAGCCGGGTGCCGATCACCACTATCGCGATGACGAGGAGCAGGACCACCACACACATCACCGCACCGAGCACACCGATGACGGAGTCCAGGGTGAGCAGCATCGCACCCATTCCGAGCAGGACCAAGCCGGCGAATCCCGCGACACAGCCCAGAGCCCCGCGGACCCAACCAGTCTTCAGCGCCCGATACCTGATCTCCGCCACCACTGCCGTCACGCCACCTGGGTGCGACGCACCAGCAGCAGCCACACTCCCGCCGAGGCCGCCCCGATCAGGGCGATCACCACCATCCATGGGCCCCAGCCCATGGTCATGACCTCCAGCAGGTTCTGCCCGAAGCCATCCAGCAGAAGCACACCCGCGAGGATCCCCACGCCGATCAGCGCAAGGATCGCTCCGGCCACCCAGAGGAAGGCCTGACCGAACCGCAGGAAGGCGGCGGTGATGGCGGCACCGAGGAACAGCGTGCCCAGGATCAGCAGGAAGGTCTGCACCAAGGTCTGCCACGGTGCGCCGGTGCCGGTGTAGAAGACGTCGAAGAAGCGGATGCTCAGTCCGAAGCCGTCTGTGGCCTGTTCGATCGTCTTCCCGATGGTGACCAGGACGGAGTAGACCACGGCGTTTCCCAGGAACACCGCGCTCAGACCGGTGGCGAACTCCCGGCGGGTCAGTCCGAGGCCGAGCGCGAGGGGGAAGTACTGACCCATGGAGGTGAAGCCGTAGCCGATCAGCGGCCCCAGCAGGGCGAAGATCGCCCCGTTCCATTGCATGCCGTAGTACATCCCAGCCTGGGCCTCAGGCCCCTGCGACCCGACGATCAGGCCCACCGCCAGGATGACCACGAAGGCGAAGGTGACGGCGACCAGGGGCCATCCGAAGGCCTGCATCCGATTGACCAGGTGCATGTCGATGACGTTGCGCGAGCGCATCAGGGTTCTCCTCTCAGGTCACCGGGCAGCAGCCGCGGCGGTGGTGCGGTGGACGATGTAGTTCTGCAGCGAGACGGGGGCGACCTGGAGTCCGGCTGCCCGGGCGCGGTCCGCACTGCCCGGCTCGGCATGCACGGTGGCGGTCGCGAGCGCACCGATCTCCTGGACGCGGAGCACATCGGCCCCGGCGATGAAGGCCGTGACCTCGTCCAGCCGGCCGGAGACCTCGATCGCCGCGCTCTGCAGCTCTTCGGCCTCGGCGGAGATCGCGACCCGCCCCTCGTCCAGCAGCACCACGTGCTCGAGCAGGTTGGAGACCTCGTCGATGTGGTGGGTGGAGAGGATCACGGTGCGGGGGTGTTCGGAGAAGTCGGCCAGCAGCCGGTCGAAGAACAGGCGGCGGGCCACCGCATCGAGGCCCAGGTAGGGCTCGTCGAAGAAGGTCAGCGGGGCTCGGGAGGCCAGGCCGATGATGATGCCGACGGCCGAGAGCTGCCCGCGCGAGAGCTTCTTGATGGCCCGCTTCTCCGGCAGCCGGAAGTCGGCGACCAGCTCCCGGGCGAGCCCCTGGTCCCACGCGGGATAGAGCCCTTCGGCGATGCGCAGGATGTCCGATGGCCGGAATCCGTCGGGGTACTTCTGGCTCTCCTGGATGAAGCAGGTCTTCGAGAGCACCTCGGCGTTCTCGACCGGGCTCTGGCCCAGCATCCGCATCTCACCGGAGGTGGCGAAGATCTGTCCGGTCAGCAGCTTCATGAGCGTGGTCTTGCCGGCGCCGTTGCGGCCCAGCAGTCCGTGCACCCGGCCTGCGGCGAAGTCGAGGGAGACGTCGTCGATCGCGGCGACGTCACGGAAGTGCTTGGTGAGGTTGCGGGTCTCGATAGCACTCATTGCAGTGCCTCCATCATCTCGGTGATCTCTCGGTGGTCGATGCCCAGGTGCGCGGCTTCGCGCAGCAGTGGGGCGAGGTAGTCGCGGGCGAAGTCGTCGCGCCTGCGCTGTCTCAGCAGCGCGGTCGCGCCGACGGCGACGAACATTCCCACTCCTCGGCGTTTGACCAGGACGCCGGCGTCGGCCAGGAGGTTCAGCCCCTTGCCGGCGGTGGCGGGGTTGATGCGGAGGAACGCGGCCAGCTCATTGGTGGAGGGCACCGGGCCGTCCTCCGGATGGGTCCCGTTGAGGATCCCGTCCTCGATCTGCTCCGCCACCGCGATGTAGAGCGGCTTCGTCTCATCCAGCACAGAAGCCTCCCAGTCGTGAGGACCGCCAGCCATCTCGGCCCGTTGGTTCATTACTCCACTAATGAACCACAGAACCGTAGAGCCGTCAAGAGGTCGACAGGCTCCCCGCCGGGCAGCTTTCCCGATACCGGCCCATGGGGGCACCGGTCAGGGAAGCGCGCATAGGCTGGAGCCATCCGCCCCCGAGCGAGAGGAGCGCCCCATGCGCGCCATAGTGATCGAATCCGAGGGCGCAGCCCCGCGCCTGCTGGAGCACGCCGACGAGTCCCTGCTCAGCGGGGACGTCGAGCTGGACGTGCTGGCCTCCAGCGTCAACTTCAAGGACGGCATGGCCCTGGCCGGTAAGGGCATCGCCCGTGCCCATCCCCTGATCCCGGGCATCGACCTGGTGGGACGGGTGACTGGCTCGGCTGGCTCGGCTGGCTCGGCCACCGAGCGATTCTCCGCCGGAGACCTGGTTCTCCTCAACGGGGACGGCATCGGCGAATCCCTCCATGGCGGCTTCGCCACCCGAGCCCGGGTGCGCCCCGACACGCTCGTTCGCCTTCCCGCCAGCCTCTCCCCCGAGCACGCCGCCGCGATCGGCACCGCGGGGTTCACCGCGATGCTCGCGGTGCTGAAGCTGGAAGATGCCGGTCTCACCCCGGACGCCGGGGACATCCTGGTCACCGGGGCCTCCGGGGGCGCGGGCTCGATCGCGGTCGCGCTGCTGGCAGGCCGCGGCTTCCGGGTGCTCGCCTCGACCGGCCGGGTCGAGGAGAACGGCGAGTACCTGCGGGATCTCGGCGCGGCCGACGTGCTGGACCGTCGGGAGCTCTCCGAGGAGCCGGGCCGGCCGCTGCAGTCCCAGCGCTTCGCGGGGGCGATCGACGGGGTGGGCAGCACCACGCTCGCCAACATCCTCGCCCAGACCGCCTGGGGCGGCACAGTCGCCGCCTACGGCCTCGCCCAGGGTCCGGACCTGCCGACGACGGTGCTGCCGTTCATCCTGCGCGGGGTCGCCCTCGCCGGGGTCAACTCGGTGGAGTGCCCGCTGCCGCTGCGTGAGCGTGCCTGGGAAGCGCTGGCTCGTGAGCTCGACGGCGATGTACTGGACTCGATGACCACCAGCATCGGCCTGTCCGAGACCATCCCCTATGCCCAGCGGATCCTGGCCGGCGAAGTCCGCGGCCGCACCGTCGTGGAGGTGACCCAGTGACCATGCGCGCGATGGCCATCACGGCGGAGCATCGGCTCGAGCTGATCGAGCTTCCCGAACCCGTCCCCGCCCCCGGCGAGGTGCTGGTCGACGTCGTCGCCGCGGGAGTGAACCGCGCCGATCTCGCCCAGACCGCCGGGAAGTATCCGCCGCCGCCCGGCGCCTCCGAGCTGCCGGGCCTGGAGGTCTCCGGATATCGGCGCGACACCGGCGAGAAGGTCGTGGCGCTGCTCGCGGGCGGCGGCTATGCGGAGGTCGTCGCGGTGCCGACGGAGCTGCTGCTCCCGGCGCCTGCAGGGTTCAGCCTGGTCGACGCCGCCGGCGTGATCGAGGCGGCCGCGACCGTGGTCTCCAACCTGGTGCTCGAGGCCGGCCTGCACGAGGGCGAGACGATCCTGGTCCAGGGCGGTACCGGCGGCATCGGCAGCGTCGCCATCCAGCTCGCCCGGCATCTGGGGGCACGGGTGCTCACCACCGTCGGCTCCGATGCCGCGATCGCGACGGCGCGCGAGCTCGGTGCCGACATGGCCTGGAACCGTCACACCACGGATCTGCTCGAGGCGGTCCGGGAGACCGGCGGGGTCGACGTCATCCTCGACGTCGTCGGCGGATCGGCGCTGGCCGATCACGTGGGGATGCTGCGGGAGAGCGGTCGGCTGGTCATCATCGGCACCCTCGGCGGAGCGAGCGGCGAGCTGCCGATCGGAAAGCTGATGAGCAAGCGCGGCCGAGTCGTCGGCACCACCCTGCGTTCGCGCCCGCTGGAGACCAAGCACGGAATCCTCGAGGCCGTCCGGTACCTGGCGTGGCCGTTGCTGGAGTCCGGTGAGCTGCGGGTCCCGATCCACGCGCGCCTGCCGCTGGAGCGTGCCGAGGATGCCCACGCGATCCTGCGCGAAGGCGGCCATCTGGGCAAGGTGATCCTCGAGGTCGCAGCCCCGGCGAGCAACTCCGGCGGTGGCCGGCGCCGGCGGGAGTAGCTGGCACGGGGCTCGTGGAGCCCTGCCCCCATCTCGGTCATTTCGGTCGAACATCTGCAACCGGTTGCCTTCAGTGAGAGGGCGACCTTAGGGTAGAAGAGCATTTCTCACTCGCCGCATCACTGACCCAATGGAGGGTTCACCATGCACGCGCAGTCCCCCACCCCGCTCGCCGATGACCCAGCCCTCGACGAGCCAGCCCCCGCCCACCGGCTGCGCCGCTTCGGAGGCCTGCTCGCGACCGCCGCCCTGACCGGAGCACTGCTCGTCGGAGGCTCCTCCCCCGCCATCGCCGACGATCCACCACCGACCGAGCCCGCCCCTGCAGGGGTTCCGAGCGACGACCCGCGGGTCCTCGACCTCCTCGCCCAGGACGAGAACCTCGAATACCTCGGCACTCCGGTGACCTCGAAGATCGCCAGCCAGGCCGGCCAGGGCATCATCGATGGTCGCCACGTTTCATACCAGCTGTTCAAAGGCGCCCCGTCGACCGATTACCCCGCCACCTTCGCCGTCACCGACATTGAGACTGGCGAGCAGCTGGACACCTGCGTCGTCACCGGAGCCGAAGCCGCCCGGAACCTGAACGTCGCGACCGATGGCAAGGTCTACTGGGGCACCTACCACGACTACCACCTCTGGCAGTACGACCCGGCCACTGGCGATTGCCTGGATCTGGGCCTGACCGACCCTGCCCAGTCCAATGCCCACGCCTTCGGCCTCTCCCCCGGGCCGGACGGCTCAGTGTTCATCGGTGCCTACCCCGATTCGCGGCTGCTGAAGTACGACCCCGCCACCGAGCAGATCGAGCACCTGGGAACCGTCGATCCCGACGGCGAATACATCCACTCGATCGCGTACCACGAGGCGACCGACACCGTCTATGTCGGCTCCGGCGGCATCTCCCCGCGGATCTGGAAGATCACCGAGGGAGGACACGGGGAGAAGACGCTGCTGGTGGATGAGTCCACTGCCCCGGGTATCAACAGCGCGGGCCAGTTCGTGGGCCGCATGGACATCGTGGGCGACAAGGTCATCGCCCAGATCGGCCTGCGCATGCTAGTGCTCGATCTCGACGGCGGCATCGTCCACTGGGATGTGGACCAGACCCGATTCTTCTTCGGCTACCACACCATTCCCGGCACCGATCCGACCGAGGCGGTCTTCTCCACCGGAGGCGGCGTCCTGATGGTCTACAACACCGTGGAGAACACCTTCCGCACCACAGAGATCACCATCGGTGGGTACCTGTCCAATGGCGTCGTCGACGACTCGAGCGGCGTCCCACTGCTCTACGGCACCTCGCAGGACGGCGTGTTCGTCGCCAATCTCGACTCCGAGACCCTTGTGAGCGAAGCACCGGTCGAGTTCGCGCAGCCCACGCTGATCCAGAAGCTGTTCGTGGGCCCTGAGGACTCCGTCTGGGCCTCGGGCTACATGGTGGGCCTGAACGACATCGACAAGACCGGCGCCGATCACGGCACGACCCTGCAGCAGGGCCAGTTCGAGTCCTCCGCAGTGCGTGACGGGAAGCTGTACCTCGGCGCGTACGGGCACTCAAAGCTGAAGATGCTGGATCCCGCCACCTACGACCCGACTGATGCCGCCACAGTCTCGCAGCTGTTCACCAGTGAGGCCCAGGGTCAGGACCGTCCGTTCGGGATGGCGTACAACCCCGAGCGGGACGAGATCTACATGGGATCCGTGGCGATCTACGGACAGACTCAGGGCGGCCTCGCGATCTGGGAGGGCGGCACGGGCGAGCATGTCTGGCTCACCGAGGAGATCGGAGCCGATGAGAACGTGGTCTCCGTCGTCTACAACGAGTCCGACGGCATGGTCTACATCGGCACCACCGTCGACGGCGGCCTCGGCTCGACCCCGAGCGGGAACACCTCCGGGAAGCTGATCGTCCTGGACCCGGAGACCCGCACCGTCGTGGACCGGATCGACCCTGCAGGTGAGGAACGTGAGGGCGTCACCGGCCTGATGGTCGATGACGAGGGCGCGGTATGGGGCGTCGCGGAGCAGTCGCTGTTCCGCTACGACCCGGCCACCGGCACCTCCACCGTGAAGGGCAACGTCGGCGGGGCATATTCCGAGGGCACGACCTACTGGGCCTACGGCTACGTCCACCAGTCCTCCGCGGACGGGCGGATTTACGTCACCGCCGGCTCGCGCTTCTCGGTCCACGACCCCGCCACCGGCGAGACCACTCGCATCGCCTCGGGCGTCGGCTGGAGCGTCGTCGACGGTGCAGGTGATGTGTACCTGAGCGCCGGGGCGCACCTCTTCCGCTACAACGTGGAGGCGGCGGTCACCTGCGATGAGACCCTCACCGAAGACCACAGCGGCTCCCTCACTGTGACCGAGGGGACGACCTGCATCGAGGGTGCCACCGTGCGCGGCGCGGTGAGCGTCGCCGAGGGAGCCGGGCTGCAGCTGACCGACGCCGCCGTGCGCGGCCCGATCACCTCGACCGGCGCCGAGGTCATCTCCATCCAGGCCAGCGAGATCCGCGGCCCGGTGAGCATCTCCGGCACCACGGGGTTGCTCGAGATCCGCGGATCCACCATCAGCGGTCCGCTGACGATCGACGGCACGACGGAGGGCGTCACCCCGATCCTCACCGATTCGCGGGTCGAGGGTCCGCTCTCGTGCACCGGCAATGCGGTCGCCCTCGACGATGACGGCGCACCGAACACGGTCCGCGGTCCGGCCACCGGGGACTGCGCCGGGATGTGAGCGAGCGCTGACGCACAGAAGACTGCCTCCCTGGTTTATGAGTAAACTCGTTACTCATAAACCAGGGAGGCAGTCTTATGAGCAACGACGACCGGACGTGGCCTGCACTCGCGACGGAGGTACAGTCCTGGACTCCCACTGCGGGATTCGGAATCCGTGCAGACCGATACCCGGGTGAACAACGCTACGAGTCGGCCATCGTCCCCGAGATCGCCGGCGTGACTCCGCGTGTCTCCTCCGAAGTGATGACCGCAGCAGAGGACGCGGCGCTCTCCTTGAGCAGACTCGATGCGGAGCTCGGAGAACGGGTGGCCTCCTTCGCCCCGGTGCTGCTGCGCTCCGAAGCCGCCTCATCCTCACAGATCGAGAACCTCACCGCTTCTGCCCGCTCGATCATGAGCGCCGAGCTCGGGGCCAGGACCGGACAGAACGCCGTCCAGATCGCCGCGAACACCCGAGCGATGACGGCAGCCATCGAGCTGGCCGACGAACTCTCCGAATCATCGATCCTGCGGATGCACGAGGTGCTGCTGAGTTCCCAGCCCCGGCACACACCGGGACGTTGGCGCGACGAGGCTGTGTGGATCGGGACCCGCTCGGACACTCCTGTCGGTGCCGAGTTCGTCGCGCCGCACCATTCCCGGATCCCACACCTGATCGATGATCTTGTGTCGTTCCTGCACCGATCCGATATGCCGTCGCTGATCGCGGTGGCGGTGAGCCATGCGCAGTTCGAGACCATCCACCCTTTCTCCGACGGCAATGGCCGCACCGGACGCGCCCTGGCCCAGTCCCAGCTGAGGCGCCTGGGAGTGACTCGGAACGTCGCGATCCCGGTCTCAGCCGGTCTGCTCGCCGACGTCCCCGGCTACCACTCCGCGCTCGGCGCCTACCGGAACGGAGACATCACCCCGATCATCGCGGCGTTCTCCGACGCGTCGCTCCGCGCCGTGCGCAACACACGTGAGCTGGTCGATGAGATCGAGGAGATCCGGGCGGGTTGGACGGAGCGGCTCACGGCCAGGCGCTCGAGCAACGCGTGGAGGTTGCTCGATGTGCTCATGCGGCGCCCTGTGCTCACCTCCGCGGCCGCGGCCGCAGAGCTCGGCGTGAAGCAGCCCAACGTCTATCCCCCGCTGAAGGCCCTCGAGGATGCCGGGATCCTCGCCTCGAAAAACGAGTATCAACTGGGCCCGTTCTGGCGCTCCGACGAGATCCTCGCGGCCATCGACCGGTTCGCCGAGCGTGCTGGTCGGCGAAGCCTGACCTAGCACCCGCCCGTCAGCCCAGCAGCTGCTCGAGCACCAGCACGGTGCCGTCCTCGTAGATCGAGTCGGTGACGATGTCCGCCACGTCCTTCACGCCCTGCGGGGCCTGACCCATGGCCACGCCCACCGCGGCCCAGGTGAGCATCTCGGTGTCGTTGAACCCGTCTCCGACTGCGACCGTGTGGGCGCTGTCGATCTCGAGCCGGCTGCGGAGCACTTCGAGGGCGCTCGCCTTGGAGATGCCGGGAGCGGCCATGTCGAGCCAGGCGGTCCAGCCGATCGAGTACTCCACGCCGTGCACCCCGGACTCGGCGATGACCTTGCTGAACTCCTGCGGAGACAGGTCCGGGACGTGGACGACCACGCGCACGGCCTCGAGCTCCATCAGCTCGTCGAGCTGGCTCTCGATCGCCTGGACGCCGAAGCTCGCGTCCTGGAAGCCGGCCGTGGAGCGGAAGCTGCCGTCGACCATCTCCACCGCGTAGTGGGCATCGGGTGCGACCTCGCGCAGGGTGCGCAGGGCGTGCCCGGGCTGGAAGGACCGGGTGTCGATGATGCGGTGCCCGCCCTCGAGCTCCGGGTCCATCTGAACGGTGACCGCCCCGTTGGAGCAGACGGCGAAGCCGTGGGTAACCCCCGCGGCCTCGACGATCGGGAGGGTGGCCCCGAGGGAGCGGCCGGTGGCGATGACGACGGTGTGCGCCTCCGCCGTCTGCTGCAGCACCTCATGCATCTCCGCACTCATCACGCCGTCGTGGTCGACCAGGGTGCCGTCCACATCCAGGCCGATCAGCAGCTTCTGCGCGGAGAGCCCGGTGAGGAGCTCCTGGAGGCGCGCACGAGTCGCGTCACGGTCGGTGGTCGAGGTCGGGCTCGAGGCCTGGGTCGAGGTCTGAGTCGTCATGTCCGGCAGTGTGGCACCGGCATCCGACGAGCGGGTGAACCCACGGTGACGACGAGCACTGAGCATGCTGCGCAGGCGGCGCAGGGGTCGGGGGGTCGGCATCTCAGGCAGCGCCCCCCACGACCTCGAAGACCTCGCGCCCGCCGAGGAAGGGCCGCAGCCCCTCCGGGACGACCACCGATCCGTCGGCCTGCTGGTGGTTCTCGAGGATCGCGGCGATGAAGCGGGTGGTGCCCAGGGTGCCGTTCAGGGTCGCGACCGGCCGCAACCCGTTCTCGGTGCGCTCTCGGATGTTCAGCCGCCGTGCCTGGAACTGGGTGGTGTTCGAGGTGGAGGTGAGCTCGCGGTAGGTGTTCTGGCTCGGCATCCACGCCTCGCAGTCGTACTTGCGGGCGGCGGAGGTGCCGAGGTCGCCGGCGGCGGTGTCGATGATCCGGTAGGGCACGTCGATGCGCGCCATCATGTCCCGCTCCCAGCCGAGCAGCCGCTCGTGCTCCTCGTAGGAGTCCTCGATGCGGCAGTAGGAGAACATCTCGACCTTGTGGAACTGATGCACGCGGATGATGCCGCGGGTGTCCTTGCCGTAGCTGCCGGCCTCGCGGCGGTAGCAGGCGCTCCAGCCCGCGTAGCGCAGCGGGCCGTCGGAGAGGTCGATGACCTCGTCCTTGTGATAGCCGGCGAGCGCGACCTCGCTGGTGCCCACGAGATAGAGATCATCACCCTTGTCGAGGTGGTAGACCTCATCGGCGTGCTCGCCGAGGAAGCCGGTGCCCTCCATCGACTCGGGCAGCACCAGGGTGGGCGTGATCATCGGAGTGAAGCCCGCATCGGTCGCCAGGGAGATCGCGGAGTTCAGGATCGCGAGCTCGAGCTGGGCGCCGACGCCGCGCAGGAAGTAGAAGCGTGCGCCGGAGACCTTCGCCCCGCGCGCCATATCGATCGCCTTGAGCCCCTCAGCGATCTCCAGATGGTCCTTGACCGGGTGGTCGAAGCTCGGAACCTCACCGACGTGCTCACGCACCACGAAGTCGGCCTCGAGCCCCTCGGGGGCGCCCTCGGCCAGGTTCGGGATCTCGCGCAGCGCGGCGTCGCGGGTGCTCAGGGCCTCGTTCGCCTCGCCCTCGAGCCGCTTGACGTCGGCCGCGAGCTGCTTGACCTCGGCCAGCAGCGCCTGCTTCTGATCGCCCTTGGCCTGGGCGACCTGCTTGCCGAAGGCCTTCTGCTCGGCGCGCGCAGATTCGAAGGCGGCGGTGGTCTCGCGCCAGCGGGAATCGGCCTCGAGCACGGCATCCACGATGGCAGGGTCTCGCCGACGCGCCCGCTGGGCGTCTCGGACGGCTTCAGGGTTCTCGCGCATTTGCCGCAGATCGATCATTGCACCAGGGTACCCGCGCGCACGCCTGCCAGTACGCTGACGGAATGGACCTCACCCTGCTGCTGCTGCTGAGCATCGCCTCAGTGCTCACCACCGTGATCACGATCGCCCTGCTGGTGATGGTGCTGCGCCGACTGGGCCGGCACCGCCGAGAGCTGAGCGAGCTGCGCGCCGCCGCGGACCGCCGGTCGAGCACGCGCAGGGCGCCCGGCACCGACGGCGCGGGGGACTCGACGGAGGGTGCCTCGGACGATGACGCCGACTCCCCCGCCGACGACGGCCGGCTCCGCAAGGTCGCCGTGGTGCTGAATCCCTCGAAGTTCGAGGAGACCGACACCTTCCGCCGGAAGATCACCGAGGTGGTGGACCGGATCGAGGGCGCTGAGACGGTCTTCTACGAGACCACCATCGACGATCCCGGCAAGGGCCAGACGGAGCAGGCTGTCGCGGACGGCGCGGATCTCGTGATGGCCGCCGGCGGCGACGGCACGGTGCGTCTGGTCGCCTCGGTGCTGGCCGGCACCGACACCCGGATGGGCATCATCCCGGCCGGCACCGGGAATCTGCTGGCCCGCAATGTCGAGATCCCGCTGGAGGACCCGTCCGCGGCGATGATCACCGCGCTGACCGGTGAGGACCACCAGGTGGACGTCGGCTGGCTCCGTGCCGGTGACTCCGCCGCCGCGGCCCGCTCCGCCGAGCGCCAGATCTTCCTGGTGATCGCCGGCTTCGGCGCCGACGCGGAGATGATCGGCTACACCGATCCGGAGATGAAGAAGCGGATCGGCTGGATCGCGTACATCTTCGGCGGGATCCGCACCGTGCTGGGCCGCTCGGTGGATGTGGTGGTGCAGCTGCCGGATGACACCCGCCACGCCCACAAGGCCCGCACCGTGCTGCTGGGCAACGTGGGCAAGCTGCCGGGCGGCTTCGTGCTGATGCCCGACGCCACGATCGACAACGGCCGCCTCGAAGTGGTGGTCGCGGGCTGGCGGGGAGCGGCAGGATTCAGCCAGGTCGCCGCCCAGGTCATGAACCCGAAACTGGTCCCGAAGTACGGTCCCAAGCTCGCCACGATGGAGCGCTACCTGACCACCGGGATCCGAGTGACCACCACCAAGCCGCAGCCGGTGCAGCTGGACGGCGACACCGATGTCGACGCCACCCACCTGATCGCGACCGTCGATCCCGGGGTGCTGCGGCTGCGCGTGCCGGAGGGGAAGGGCGCGGCGCAGGGCAACAGCTAGGCCCGCGGGGCAACAGCTAAGCCCGCTCGACCCGGTCGTCCTGCAGCGGCGGCACCACCATGACCGGCCGCTCGGCCCCGTGGAGGATCGCGCGCGACACCGAGCCGAGCAGCGCACTTCTCAGGGCACCCCGGCCATGGGAACCGACGACGATCAGCTGCGCGACGGCTTCGGCGTCATGGAGGATCGCAGCGGCCGCTCCCTCCTGGACCTCGCCGGAGATCTCGATGCCGGGCACGTGCTCCGTGACCCAGGCGACCTCTGCCGCCAGATCCGCCTCGAGGTCGGCGCGACGACGGTCCACGAGCTCCTGGGCGTCGCGCGGGCGCAGCGGGAACCAGTACTCGCCGCTGTCGGGTCTCTGCTGTGCGGTCAGCAGCACCAGCGACGTTCCGCGATCGGCCGCCTCCCGCGCGGCATGCAGCGCGGCCCGGCGACTGTGGGGCGATCCGTCGACGCCGACGACCACCGGCCCGGTGAAGCGCTCAGCCACCGCGGGGACCACCACTGTGGGGCACTGCGCATGAGCGGGAAGGGCGGTGGAGACCGAGCCCAGCACCAGGCCGAGGAAACCTCCCCGGCCACGGGCACCGACGACCATCAGGTGCGCCCGTGCCGAGGCTTCCGCGAGCGCGCCGACGGAGTCTCCCTCGATCGTCAGGTAGGAGACCTCGCCGGGATGCTCGGCGAGTCGGGACGCCGCCACCTCCAGCACGTACCCGGCGATCAGCTTGCGGGCCTCGTCCTCGGGCTCCGCGCCGAGGGAGGCGTAGTTGGCGTACACCGGGAGCGGTGCTCGATAGGTGGTGATGACGCTGAGCTTGCTCCCGCGGCGGGCGGCGATGCCGGCGGCGTAGGCCAGTGCGACCTCGGAGTTCGGGGAGCCATCGAACCCGACCGCGACACCGAGGTCACGCGTGGCAGGGTCGAAAGGGATCGTGTTCTGCTCAAGATGAGCCTCTGTGCTCATGGCAAGCCCTCCGCGGGGCTGCCGGCACGGACGACGATGACGCCCCGCTGTCGAGTCCATCCTCGTCACTCCTCACCCTACCCCTCAGGTGAAAGCGCGGGTCTGAGGCGCGGGTGCGGGGTGCAGGTCGGGGAGAGCGGGTCGGGGTGCACACCGGGGGGCGCGCCGTTCAGTCCTTCAGCACACCGCTGCGGGCGAGTTCCGGGTCGGTGCAGGAGGCGAGGTTGAAGCAGCAGGGGCGACGCTTCCCGTCCCGCAGCTTGTCGATCGAGACCTCCACACGGCGCGCACGGGTGTCGGCGTTGCGGGTCGACCCGACCCAGCGCACCCATTCCCAACGCGCCATCGGGGTGATGGATGCCCAGGTCTCCTCGAGGTCGTCGGCCGCGTCGAGCGCGGCACCGAGATCCTCTGGGACCTCCGGCTCGGGCCAGACCTTCGTGGGCACGAGGGTGAAGTCGACGACGTTGCCCTCGCTGAGGTCGAGCGCCTTTGCCAGCGCATCGTCGACGCGCAGCCAGTGCCCCTTGCGACCGTCGGGCTCGACCACCATGTCCAGCTGATGACCGTTCAACGTGGCCTCGACGGCGACCTGACCGCGGGAGGGCAGCGCAGCGCTGGCCGCTTCGGGCAATGGGATGAGGAGCCGATCATCGATCGCGCGGACCTCGGCGGTGCCGTCGACGGGGCTGCTGGTCTTCGCTGCCATTTCTGCTCTCCTCTGTCCTCAGATCCTGTGCACTCTCAGTTCCTGTGCGTCTCAGATTCTGTGCGTGCTCAGATCCCCTGCTCGTTCTCAGATCGCTGTGGCGGGATCCGTCGGGGTGATCATTCCCGACAGCCGCTCGATCCAGTCGCGCGCGTCGTCGTAGGCATGGTCGGCGAAGTCCTCGCGGATCTCCGCCCGCTGTCCATCGATCCGCGGGTAGGAGCCGAGATAGTGCACCACCGGGCAGAGCCGATGGAGCGAGCGCAGGGCGGCGGCGACGCGGCGGTCCTCGATGTGGCCCTCGATGTCGAGGGAGAAGGAGTACCGGCCCAGGAAGTCTCCGACGGGGCGGGATTCGATCCGGGACATGTTCACGCCGTTGGAGCTGAGGATCTCGAGGGCCTCGAGCAGGGCGCCGGAGCGGTTGTGGGGCAGTTGGACGACGAGCGTGGTCTTGTCGGCGCCGGTGCGGGCGGGGATCCGGCCTTCGCGGGTGACCAGCACGAAGCGGGTGACAGCACCGTCGTAGTCCTCGATGCCTTCGGCGAGGATCTCCAGGCCGAAGTGCTTCGCTGCGAGCGGGGAGCAGACGGCGGCGCGGCCGCGGGCCTCCTCCGCGCTGACCGCGGCGAGATCTCGGGCGGCGGCTGCGGTCGATGAGGCGGCCGCGATGTTCGTGCCGGGCACGTTCTTCCGCAGCCACCCCTGGACCTGTGCCTGGGCATGCGGGTGGGAGGAGACGGTGGTCAGCTGGTCGAGGGGCGTGGCCTCTCGCGCGGCGAGCACGAAGGTGATCTGCACGGTCTGCTCGGCGACGATGACGACCGAGTCAGTGGCGGCGAGCACGTCCAGGGTGCCGGAGACGCCGCCTTCGACCGAGTTCTCGATCGGCGCCATCAGCGCATCGATGTCACCGGCGAGCAGATCGGTGGTCGCGGTGGCGACGGCCGAGAAGGGCACCAGCTCCGGCTCGGCTGCGGCGAACTCTTCGGGCGTCTCCGCGAGTGCCTGCAGGAGTGCCTGATGGGTGAAGGTCGTCTCTGGACCAAGGAATCCGTACCGCATGGTGAAATCGTACTCGGCGCACCACGGCGGGCTCGGGCGCGTTCAGGCCCGGGGATGTTCAGGCCCGGGGTCGCGGTCCGTCGCTGAACCAGTAGCGGCGTTTACCGTCGCGGATGTCCTCGAGCTGACCGCCTGCCTTCTCGATGGTCCGACGGGAGCCGTGGTTGTCGTCGTCACAGGTGACCAGCACCGGGTCCATGCCCAGCTCCTGCGCATGGACCAGTGCGAGTTCGAGGGCGGCAGAGGCGATCCCCTGCCGCCTGGCCGCGGGGCGCACCGAGTAGCCGATGTGGCCGCCCTGTTCGAGCAGGTACGGGGTGAGGCGGTGCCGGATGGCGATGAACCCGAGCATCTCGTCCGTCTCGGGGTCGAGGATCCAGCGGCTGGTGCAATGCACCCAGCCGTCGGGAAGCTCGGTGGCCGGGTCCTCCTCCTCGATGCGGGCGGTGACGAATTCGGTGACGTCGCCCGGGGCGATGGGAGGACGCTGGGGATCACGGATGCCTGACCCGTCCATCGAGGTGCCGGCGAAGTCGGTGACGCAGTCGATGTAGGCGGAGTAACGGGTGGTGTCCGGTCGGACGAGGCTGATCGCGCGGGGCATCGGGACATGGTGCCACGGTGGGTGCGACCAATCAGGAGGGTGGGTCGTCAGAAGGGTGGATCGGTGTCCCAGCGTGCGCGCCGTGCGGCGTCCTCATCGTCGTACTCGCCTTCAATGACGGGGTCGACGGGCCCCCATTCCTGGTGGATCCGTGCGTTCTCGCCATTGCGGTCCATCTCTTCCATCATGCAGAGCCACTGGAAGTGCTCCCACGACTCCATCATGGCGGTCGCGAGGCGGGGCGTAGCCAGGTCAGGGCGTGGTGAAACCCTCGTGGTGACCAGGGGTGGCGAACCGACCGTCCAAGTGGTGTCGCCGTCGGGTTCTCGGACGGGATCGACACGTCTCGCAGTCTTGAGGTCGTGATGCCCCCAGTGCAGTCGGTGGAGGTTGTCGATGCTGGTGGGGCCTCCCCGTTCGGGGTGTGCGTGGTCGAACTCTTCGATGTGGTCGTTCTCCGCATCGTCGGTGGTGCTCTTCGTGCATCCGGGCACAGCGCAGCGGGGTGTGGTCAGTCGAAGGTGCTCGACCATCTCGGGGGTGGGGCGGTAGCGCTGGGCAGGGAGCGGGAGGAAGCCTCCGGCGATCGGCTCTGTGAAGACCTTGTGCCATACCGGCTCGGACTCGGCGAGCTTCCGGGCCATCGCGGCGGGCAGCGGGGTCATGCCGCCATAGGTGGCGGGGGTGTCATCCAGGCCCATCAGGGTGAGGACGGGGATGACGATGTTGATGCGGTGCCGGGGCGCGGGCACCTCGACGCCGGCGGTATCGAGCAGGGTGCGGTGGATGATCGCGTAGCGCAGGGCCGCAAGGGTCATGGCGCCGCCGTCGCGGGCGACGTCCCCATCGAGGTCGAAGGGGATTGGGGCGCCCTGCTCGAGCGCATGGCGCTGCGCGGCCTGGACTGCCTTCGCCGAGGCGTCGATCCGGCGGGAGAGGGCGAGGATTTCGGGGATCGGGCCGGTCACGCGGAGGCAGGCGATGCCGTCATCACGCCCGCTGGACTCGACGGTGACATCGCGGGAGTGCTCTGGGCAGTGCCGTGGCTCCTCACGTTCGAACCAGGAGACCAGTTGGCGCAGCTCATCCTGGAACCGATCAGCGGGAATGGAGGCGAGGTCCCAGGCGGAGATATGTTCATCAGCTTGAGAGCGCTGAAAGGGGGTGAGATCCCTGACGGCCTTCAGCATTCTCTGATGCCAATCTTTCGGCATGTCACCTCCGGCGAGGCGTTCGAATGTTCGCGGCATCTCGTGAAGCGCGATACGCGCGTCGCGAATCCGAAAGGCCGCGAGCGCAGTGGTGGTGCGCAGGGCGATGGCGATCGCGAGACTCCGCTCCTCACGGTCATCCGTGAGGTCCGGGTTCTCGTAGTCGATCCAGAACGGAGCGAGCTCGAGAAGGTGCCGCGCGTGACGCCGCGACTCCTCGCGCTCCTCCTCCATCATCCGGGTAATGGCGGCCGCGTCAGCGCTACCGGGCTTGAGACGCCCCCGCACGGCCAGGGAATCCTCCGTGAGCGTCGAACGTGCGCGTACGCGGACCACAGGGGGCCCATCGTCGCCGGATCGACCGGCACGGGACTGGGGCTGGGGCGCGGACTGGGACTGGGACTGGAACTGGAACTCGGGCTGGACTGCCGGCTGGGGCGCGGACTGAGACCCGGCAGGACGCAGGGAGGGGTGCGGCACTTCCATCGTCACGATCTCCACCTCCTCGTCGAGTCATCGCCGGGGCATACCGCCATGGCGAACATTCATACTGGGCACCGATGCCCACAGTAACGTCGCATGACGCATTCGAGACCTCGGACATCAGCATTCTCTAAGACTGCTTCTCTCTGGCCCCTTATTTTACCCCCGAAGAGTTGACGTAGACAAGGGTCGGCACTACTTGGGGATAAACTTGTGGAAAACTCGGAGTGGGGAGGAACGGACGTCCTTATCCACATTTCTAGCCACCGATAATCCCCATTTCCGGGAGGGCCTTGACAACGAACTCGTCGCGACGGCGAGCACGGGACGCCTGCGCATATCGGACGCGACTGCATACCTCCGGATCCGGAGGGGCTTCGTCCGGTTCCCGCCCTGGCCCCTACGCGTGCCCCGACCCCGGTGTCTGCACTTCCGCCTACGCCTGCCCCGCCCCCGCATCCAGATCGAGAATCCAGCGCCGGACATGCCGGGTGCCGTCGGCCGGGTGTCGCAGGAGGTCCTCCTCCGGGTGCGCACCGAGCCGGTGGGCCACCGCGCGCGAGGCAGGGTTGCCGTCGGCGATCAGCAGCACCGCCTGTCGCAGGCGGGAGTCGCGGCGCGCCCGGCTGATCAGGGCCGAGGCGATCTGCGTTCCGACACCGCGGCCCCGCTCGGATTCGAGCACCCAGTAGGTGACGGCCACCTGGCCGCGGGAGAGCTCGGGAGCGAGCCGGTTCAGCCCACCTCCGCCGAGCAGCCGGCCCGAGGCCGCGCCGACCGCTGCGAGCTCCTGGACCGGTCCGTCCTCCCGCCAGCGCGCGCAGCGTTCCAGGAAGGACTCGAGGGAGCTCTCCGTCCAGCGCTCCCCCACGATCTCTGCGGCGAGCGCCGCGTCCTGCCCGGCGAGGATCTCGGGCCCGTGGCGAGGCTCGAGCCTCTCGAGGCGGATCACGCCCCCAGGCGCTTTCCCATCACGACCTTGCCGGGAGCCAGTTCCCCGAGCACGCTCCATCCCCGGGCACGGTAGAGGCGATGACCGCTCCCCTGCGGGTCGGCGTCGGTCTGCAGCAGCGACCGCGCGTGCGGGAGGCCCTCCATCAGAGCATCGTGGAGACGACCGCCCAAGCCGTGTCCCTGATGCGTCGGCCGGACTGCGAGCTCGACGAACTCGAAGTGGCCGCCCACCCACTCCGTTCCGTCGGCCGCCAGTCCGTCGGTCGCCAGTCCACCAGCCCCCAGACCGTCGGCCGCCAGTGCATCCGCCACCCGGTCGGCCCACCATTGCCCGCGCTCGCCCGTGTACCCCCAGCCGAAGCCGTGGAGCTCCTCCCCCATGGAGGCAGTGACCAAGCGGAAGCCGTCGCGCGAGCGGTGCTGCTCCCAGAAGCGGCTGCGCCAGTCCTCCGCATCGTCGACCGGTCCGAAAGCCGTCGTCCACACCTCGAGCACGCGATCCCGGAATGCCGCGGCGGCGTCGGCACGGTGGGTTGCGATGCGCACCTCGACCGGGTCGAGGCCACGCCTCACGCCGCGCCCCCGCCGCTCCCGCCGCTCCCGCCGTTCTCGCCGCTCTCGCCCGCGAGTGCCGCACGTACCGAGGCGAGGATCTCCACATCGCGGGCGCCACGGGCCCGGGCGGCGGCGATCGGTCCGGCGAACAGCGAGACCAGGCCTGCGTCGACCGGACCGCCGGGCTCGCGCTGGGCCGTGGTCGCAAGTTTGCGGGCTTCCATCGCCGCACCGGGGGCGATCGTCGTTCCCGCCCCGCGACGGGTGAGGAGGATCTGCGACTCCTCGAGCAGCTTGTAGGCGCGGGCCACCGTGCCGGGGGCGAGGCCGAGATCGGCGGCGTAGGTGCGGATCGCCGGCAGGCGGTCACCCGGCGTCAGCTCGCCGGTGCGGACCTGCTCGAGGATCTCGCGGCGAACCTGCTCGTACGGAGGCTGTGGAGAAGGCATGGCGACCACGATAGAGCGTGAGAGATAGGTGGAGGGTCTGCAACGGCCGGCCGCGCGGCGCAGGCCTTCCCCGTAGCATCGGGACGTGCCCCAGGAACTGCCCGCCCCCGTGCGTCGAACGCCGCTCGCCGTGCTGCTCGCACTGCTGCTCGGCGCCTTGGTCCTCGCCGGCGCGCCTACTGCTTCCGCCGACGATCCCGACGATCCCGTGCGGCTGGTGATCGCCACCGCGGGGCTCGGCTGGGAGGACATCGATCCGCAGGCCACACCGAATCTTCAGTGCCTCGCCGAGCGCTCCGGCGCGGGTGCCATGAACACCACCTCGACCTCGGTCGTCTCCACGAAGCGGCAGGGCATGGAGACGCTGCACTCCGGATACCGGGGCCTGGCGGAGGAGGCGCCGCGCACCAGCGGCATCCCGACGCCGGCGCAGGATCAGTGGGAGCAGCTCGGAGTCCCAGTCAGCACCTTCGACCTCTCGGGTCCATCGACGATGGAGATCACCGTCGGGGAGGAACGCGGCGACAGAAAGCCGGAGCGCGAGTCCGGGTACACCCAGATCGCCGATGCTCTCGCCGCGGGCGACCTGGTCCAGGTCACGGTCCCCTCGCTGCCCCAGGCCGACGGCCCGGCCCGTGCCCAGGCCCTGGTCTCCCTCGATGCTGTCGTCGGGGCGACGCTCGACGAGCTCGGCGGCTGCCAGAGCGCGGACCTCCCCCGCACCCTGCTGGTCTCCGTCGCGGCCACCGATCCCGAGCATCCGGCGTCGGCCGAGCACCCCGGGCCGGTCGCCTCGCGCACGGCGGGCCTGCAGGTCGCCCTCGACACCGCCTTCTCCGGCCAGGCCCTCACCAGCGGGGCCACCAAGCAGACCGGCGTGGTGGTGCTCACCGATGTGCTCGCCACGATCCTCACCTCCTATGACGCCACCGCCGACGGGCTGATCCCCGGTCAGCCGTTCCGCGGCACCGCGCACGACGACCCGCAGCAGCTGGCCCTGGATCGCTCCGAGGCCGCGGCGCAGGTCGATGCGGCGACCGTGCCCGCGCTCGGCTCCTGGTTCGCGCTCGGCGTGATCGGGATCGTGATCCTGCTGGTCCCGCCGCTGGCACGTCGGCCGCGTCTCGCCGCCGTCGGCCGGGCGCTCGCGGCGATCGCGCCGCTCGCACTGCCGGTGGGGATGTTCGCCTCCCTGGTGCCGTGGTGGCGCGCGGAGCATCCGACGCTGGCCCTGACGGGCGTGGTGTGGGCGGGCTGCGCGCTGCTGTCGGCGCTGGTGCTGGCCGGTCCCTGGCGCCACCATCGCCTGGGCCCCGTCGGGATCTCCGCGGCGCTGGTCGCCCTGCTGATCCTCGGCGAATCGGCCACCGGGTCGCGGTTCCAGCTGGGCTCACCGCTGGGGGCGCAGCCGATCTCCGGCGGGCGCTTCTACGGGCTGTCGAACCATCTGTTCGGGATGGTGCTCGCGGCGGCGCTGATGGCGCTGCTGTGCCTGTTCGCGGTGGTGCGCACCCCGCGTGCACGGGTGGTGTGGACGGTGGCCGTCGGCGCTCTGGTCGCGATCGTCTGCGTGGCCCCGTCGATGGGCGCGGACTTCGGGTCGATGCTGGCCACGATTCCCGCCTTCGGGCTGCTGGCGCTGCTGGTCTCCGGGATCCGGCCGCGGCTGTGGCATCTGCTCGCCCTCGGGGCGGGCGGCGCGGTCGCGGTGCTGGGGGTCTCGTTCCTGGACTGGCTGCGACCCGCCGAGGACCGCACCCACCTGGGACGCTTCATCGACGAGCTCCTCAGCGGCGAGGTGATCTCGGTGGTGGTCCGAAAGCTCGCCCAGAACGTCGCGATGACCACCGGATACCCGTCGCTGGCGGTCGTGATGGTGCTCGCGGTGGTGGCGTCGATCGCGCTGCTGATCCCGGGCCGACTGCGCTGGCGGCGGCTCGTGGCGCTGGATGCCGAGCACCCCGCCTCGTACTGGGTGCGGGTCGCGCTCGTGGTGGGCACCTGGGTCGGCTACGCGGTCAACGACACCGGGCCGGTGCTGGTCGCAGCCATGTTCGGCATCTGGCTGTGCTACCTGCCCGCGGTGCTGCCGGCGCCTCAGGACCTGGGTCAGGAACGGGACTGAGACCAGAACCAGAACGCTGGCTAAAGGTTCTCCGCGTCCACCGCGGCGTGCACCACGAGCGAGGTGTACTCGTCGGGGCTGAGCGGTGTGGGCAGGGACTCCGGGATCGTGGGCTCTCCGACCTCGAGGTGCGAGGCGATGATCACCGCATGCTCCGGGGTGAAGCGGCCCTCGACGGGCGCACCCCGGAGCCGGGTCGCGAGCGTCTCGAGGTCGGTCTCCGCGAGGTAGACGACGTCATCGGGGGCGAAGTCGCCGTCCACCGGCAGGTCACGCAGCAGGGCGTCGAGCTCCGCGGCGTCCACGTCGCCGAGGGCTCGGGTCTCGTCGTCGGAGAACTCCCCGGTGACGGGCAGGTCCGCGAGGGTCAGCCGACGGGCCTCGGCATGCTCTGCACGCTCGGACTCGGTGGCAGGCTCCGGGACGACGGTCCAGGTCTTCTCCTCGTCATGGTCCGTCGGTGCCGACGGGAGTGGCGGCAGCGGTGCGACCTCCAGCGGCTCCGGATCCTCCGGCGACTCGGCCTGCCCTTCCTCCTCGAGGTCGGGGGCCAGGTGGCGCTTGCGGGCGAGCGCCCGCACCACATCGCGCAGCTGCGCGGCACGATGCAGCTGGCCGCGAAGATCCTTGCCGGTGGCGCGGTGATGGAGCTCGGCCGGGATCTCCTTGACCCAGAACCCGCTGCTGAGCGCATCGATCGTCAGCGAGGTCTCCACGCCCCAGCCGGAAGCGAGCGGGAGGCAGGCCTCCCAGGTCTCCCGGGTGATGCAGCGAGTGCCGGACAGCGGCTGGTTCGGCTCCCAACCGGTGGCGCGGTGGATGCCGCGGCGCGCGGTCCGCACCACGATGCCCATCCCGGCGGCGCCCTCCTGCGGGGGCAGCAGGGCGATGGCCATGTCCACGCCCTCGTCGAGCACCGCATCGACCAGCGGCTGCGCGGCCTCGGCGGAGCCGCCCATATCCGCGTCGAGGAACAGCAGGGCGCGCGGCACGGTCTCGGCGGCGTCGATCACCGGCAGCGGGCCGGTGTGGCCGGGCGAACGCGGTTCGGCGTGCAGCTCCTCGGAGAAGCTCGCACCCCCGTCGGCCCGTTCGGCGTCCTCGCGGATCGCGACCATCTGGGCACCGGTCGCCATCGCCGCGGCCTTGCCGCGGTTGGTCTTGTGCCGCACCACCAGGGCATCCGCCCCCATGGCGACGGCGGACGTGGCGTCGGTGGAGCCGTCGTCGACGACCACCACCAGGTCCACGCCCGTGATCCTGCGGGCGGACTCGATGGTCGCCTCGATCCGCTCCGCCTCGTTCTTGGCGGGGATCACGACGGCCACCCGCTCGGGGCGGTGGGCCGTCAGCGGCCCCGCGGTGCTCATCGCAGCGTCACCTGACGGGCGACGATGCCGCCCCGTGCCCGACGCTCGAGGGTGGTGAGCGGCTCGGTCGAGGCGAGCGCCTCCTCGAATCGGGTGCGGAACGCCTCTGCCTCGGCCTCGGCGGCCTCGACGCCGGATCCCTTCGCGAGATCCCACACCGGGATCGACAGGCCCTCGGCGCGGAAGGAGCCGACGTACTTGGCGCCCTCGCAGATCGCGGATTCACGACGGGCGTGGAGGCGGGTGACCGCGTCGATCACCTTCTCCTCATCGGCGTCGAGCACCCAGCGCACGTGCTCCTTCGCGCCGGCGTCGACCCAGTAGGCGTGGGGCAGGCCGGCGACCGCGCGGGTCTGCATGATCGAGTCGTTCGCCTGGGAGATGGCCTGGTCGATCTCACCGGTGCGCTCGGCGCTGGGATCGAGCCAGAACTCGAAGGTGTCCTGCACCTGGAGCTCGAAGTCGCCGGTGAGGTCGAGGATGTCCTGCAGGCGCGGGGCGTCCTCGTCGAGGGTGACGGTGGTGATCGGGTTGCCGGGCTCGAGCGCGGCGGCGAGCTTGATCGCCTGGCCGATTCCGCGCGAGAGATCGTTGCCGGGATAGCCGGCCTGAATGCCGACGGTGACGGAGCCGTCGGTGCGGCGCACCGCGGGCCAGGCCATCGGCAAGATGGTCGCGAGCTCGACGTCGAGGGAGCCGTACTCCGCGGTGGTCTTCGCAGCCATGGTCGCGGCCGGGATCAGCTGGCGCATGGCCACCAGGTCCTGTTCGTTCGGCAGGCCCTCGAAGGGGCGGCGGACCAGGTCGTTGCTCGAGGTGGAACTCATGGGACGAGTCTACCGATCCACGGGCGCTTCCTCGCGCAGGGCGGCCTCGAGCACCGCCAGGTCGCCTGGGCGCAGGTCCCGTCCGTGGTCCGGGCGCGGATGCCGGGGGCGGCGGGTGAGGTGGACGGGCACGGTCTCCAGTCCCAGGCGCAGGGCGACGGCGATGCGGTGATTGCCGTCGATCGTCGCGAACTCCTCGTGGAAGGCCAGATCGATCGGGGTGCGCATGCCGTCCCGTGCGATCTGCGCTTCGAGACGGTCCAGGTGCGTCGGGGTTTCGAAGGTCGGGGACCCGACGAGCTCGCGGTCCACCGCCCGGTAGCGCGCGACCAGCTCGGTGGGCAGCTCGACACTCTCCTGCTCCATCGGGGCGGCGCGGCGCTCCATGAACAGCTCGGTGTCGTCGTCAGGGTTTCGGCCGCCGGTCCCGAAGCCGCAGCTCTCATAGAGACGGCGGGCGGGCAGGTTCGTCTCGACGACCGCCAGGAGCAGGCGGGTCTGCGGGTGATGGGCGGCGAGATGCTCGACCGCGGCGGCGACCAGGGCACGGCCGACGCCGCGACCGCGGTGCTCCGGGGCGACCCACACGGAGATCAGCTCGGCGCGGGCCCCCGGGACGTCCCCGTACACGGGATCGTCACCGAACAGGAGCCGACCCATCGCGGCGGGTTGTCCGTCGACCTCCACCACGAAGGGGACCCTCGGCCAGCTGACCCCCTCGCGCCAGTGGGCCTCGGTGTCGCGATGGCGGATCTCGGCGAGCGTGCTCCCGAAGGCCCAGGGAGCATCCTCCAGGGCTCGCAGCCGCAGGTCGCGCCAGAGCCGCCACTCGCCCGGAGCGAGCTGACGTGCCGCGATCACGGGTGCGTGCCCACTTCCATCAGCTCCTGGGCGCACTCCTCGAGATCCCGCGGCACCACGCCGTCGAGCATGTGGAGGGCGAAGTCCTGGCTGAGCCGTTCGAAGAAGTAGGTGCCGCGCACGGAGTTGCCGTGCAGGTCCAGCTGCGGGGCGTAGCTGGCGACGCCGAAGCGGGAGGGCAGAGCAGCGATGATCCCGCCGCCCACCCCGGACTTCGCGGGCAGGCCCACGTCCCCGACCCAGTCCCCCGCGTTGTCGTACATCCCGCAGGTGAGCATCACCGAGAGCACCTGGCGGGCGGCGACCCGGGAGAACACGTTCTGCCCGGTCAGCGGGTTGGTGCCGCCGGAGGCGAGGGTCGCGGCCATCACCGCGAGGTCGGTGACGGTGGTGAGCACCGCACAGCCCTCGATGTAGCCGCCCACCACCTCGGCGGCGTCCTCGCTCATCGATCCGGCCGCGCGCAGCATGTACGCGAGGGCGAGGTTGCGGTCGGCGGTGGTCAGCTCCTCATCCCGGGTCTCCCGGTGCAGCTCGAGGGGGTGGCCGGCGGCGGCGTCCAGCACCTCACGCAGGCGTTGCGTGCGCTCCTCCTGAGTGGGGCCGAGCATTGCATGAGTGCGGATCGCACCGATGTTGACCAGTGGATTCTTGGGCTTCTTGGAGTACGGATCGAGGCTGAGGGCGTTGAACTCCTCCCCCGTCGGCTCCTCGTCGACCACGGAATCCACATACTCCATGCCGTGCAGGTCGATCGCCGCACCGTACGCGAACGCCTTGGAGATCGACTGCATGGGGAAGGCGTGCTCGGTGCCGGCGGAGGTGATCTCCCCGTCGATCGAGCAGACGGCCACGCCGAGGTGGTCATCGCGCGCGCCGGAGAGATACGAGAGCTCGGGGATGTCCCCGACCTCCTCGGCGCTGCCGGAGATGCCCCGATCGGGCAGGATCGCCCCGAGCTCCTCGGAGGTCTCGGGCACCGTCGCCGTGGAGAGGGCGAAGGTGAGGCGGTTCAGGTACGTGGTCAGTGCGCTCGTCACGGCACCGACCGTACAGGCCTCCGCCTCGCCACATGAGAGACTGCCTCGCCCGCCCCGACCTCGCGAGATACCGTGAGGCATGACCGTTACGCCGCTGCTCGACACCGATGTCATCGCCCGCCACACCCTCGCGCACGACGCCTCCCCTTTCCTGCTGCTGCTGGAGGCGTGACGCGATGAACATTGTGGAATGGCGACATCCGGTGCGTGTGCCCGAGCCGTATCGCAGCCTGTTCGTGATCGCGATCGGGGTGATCCTGGTCCGCACCTTGCTCCCCTATTCGGCGACGTTCACCCTGGTCGTCAGCTTCGTGGGCGGCGCGGTAGGAATCGCGTTCGCCCTGGTGGTGCTCTCCCGCGGCTTCGATCCCGTGGTCCCGCGCTCCTGGTCCGAGAGCGGCTTCATCGTGGCGCTCCTGCTCGCTCTGATGCTGGTGATGTCGGTGTCCGAGGGATTCTCGTGGACCGGACGCTTGATCGGAGTGATCGTCGGCATCGGCATCGCGGTCTGCGCCTTTCATGTGGCGGAGGTACTGCATCAGCGGAGCAGCTCCAAGAGCAGCCCGCGAGGCTGACGAACGCCGTCCGCTGTCATGACCCGCCGGTAGTCTTCCCAGCGGTCCTCCTCCCCCGGTGACGTCCTGCGTCCCACCAGCGGCTCCCCGCCCACTTCCCAGGTGGGACCGCACAGGACGACTCCCGAGGAGGACGATGCCCATGATGGGCGGACATCACGCGATCAGCGGCACCGCCGCCTGGATGGCCCTGGCCGGCTCCACCTCGATGATGGGGCACGTGGCGGGACTGGACCTGTGGGACCTGACCCCTGAGCAGGTGATCGCCGGGGCGGTGGTCTCCACCGGCGCGGCCCTGCTGCCGGATATCGACCATCCCAGTGCCACGATCTCCCGCTCCGGCGGCGGCCTCACCAAGGCGCTCACCCGGATGGTCGGCTCCTTGGCCGGGCACCGCGGGGCGACCCACACCCTCCTCGCCGTCGCCGCCTTCACCACGCTGGCGGCGCTCGTGAACGGGCTCGACTGGCAGGTCCAGGTACCCGTGCTGGGCGAGGTGCAGGCTGGCGCCGCGCTCCTGGTCGCCGTGATGTGCGCCTTCGGCACCCGGGCGCTGAAGGCGGTCAAGGGAAGACTGCTGCCGTGGGTCGTGGGCGCCGGTTCCGGGCTGCTGGTCGGGGTCATCGCGCCGGACACGTCGATCTGGCTGCCGGCCGCCGTGGCGGTGGGGGCGCTGGCCCATCTCGTCGGCGACCTGCTCACCACCGACGGGATCCCCTTCCCCACCTGGCCGCTAACGGTGAAACCGCCGAAGCGACTGGCCTCGCCCTTCTGGCAGCGCAGCGGCGACATCGCCCTGCCGCTGCTGGGCAACGCCGGCAGCGCGCGCGAATGGCTGCTGTGCACGGTGCTGACCGGCTACGCCGCGGTCACGACGATCGCCACCATCGCCGGGGCACCCGAGGTGTTGAGCCTCTGAAACGCGGGTGAACAGAGCCCAGAATCCTGAAAGATCTTGCAGGTTCTACTCTCACCCTTGAGCAGGTGACCTGCACCCCCTACGGTGGAGACGGCAAACACCGCTCGGTCGCGGGTTTCGCCTTGCAGTTCTTGCAGGATCGTCGTCTCCCGTCGGCTCCTGCGCGCCCTCCCCCGTCGGCCCCGGCCGGCGCCCTTGCTCGGACAGAGGAGTCCCCGCATGTCGGTCCCGCGGTCTGCCCATCCCACCCGCATTGCCACCCGCTCCCGCCTGCTCGCGGCGGTCACCTCGCTGCTGATGGCGACGGCCACGATCCTCGGCACCGCGCCGCTGGTGTTCGCCCTCGGCCCCGATCAGCCGGTGCTCGCCGGCTCCCTGCAGGACGAGCTGGGCTGCGAGGCGGACTGGGACCCGACGTGCGAGGCGAGCGCGCTCGCCCCCACCGCTGTGGCCGGGCAGTGGGAGTCGACCTTCGAGGTCCCCGCCGGGCAGTACGAGGTCAAGGCGGCGATCGGCGGCAGCTGGGATACGGCCTACGGGCTGGACGGCGGAGAGGACAACATCCCGCTGGCCGTCGCCGCGCCCACCCGCGTGACCTTCCGCTTCGACGAAGAGACGTCCCGGCTCTCCGTCGCGCTCGCGGAGCAGGGCGGGGAGTACACCGAGCAGGATGCCGAGCTCGCGCACGCCCCCTACCGCCACCCCGGCGGCGGCGAGACCTTCTACTTCGTGCTCACCGACCGCTTCGAGAACGGCGACCCCGCCAACGACACCGGTGGCATCGACGGCGAGCGCCTGGATCACGGCTTCGACCCTACCGACAAGGGCTTCTACCAGGGCGGCGACATCGCCGGGCTCCACTCGCAGCTGGACTACATCGAGGGCCTGGGGATGAGCGCGATCTGGCTGACCCCGTCCTTCACCAACAACCCGGTCCAGGGCGAGGGCGAGGATGCGAGCGCCGGCTATCACGGCTACTGGGTCACCGACTTCACCACCATCGACCCGCACCTGGGCACGAACGAGGAGCTCAAAGCGCTGATCGACGATGCCCACGCGCGCGGCATCAAGGTCTACTTCGACATCATCACCAACCACACCGCCGACCTCATCGACTACGAGGAGGGCGAGTACGGCTACGTCGACCAGGCGACCAGCCCGTACCTCGACGCGGCCGGAAATCCGGTGGACGTCACCGCGCTGGCGCAGTCCGCGGAGTTCCCGGCCATGGATCCGGCGAGCTCGTTCCCCTACACCCCGGTGCGTTCGGCGGAGAACCAGGTGATGGTCCCCGAGGCGCTGAATGACGTGACGATGTACCACAACCGCGGCAACTCGACGTGGGAGGGCGAGTCGGTGACCTTCGGTGATTTCGACGGCCTGGATGACCTGATGACCGAGGATCCGCGGGTGCTGGCCACGATGGAGGACATCTACACCACCTGGATGGACTTCGGGATCGACGGCTTCCGCATCGACACCGCCAAGCACGTCGACTTCCAGTTCTGGCAGGCCTTCACCTCGACCCTCGTCGATCACCAGGGCGCGGCCCCGGCCGGGGAGCAGTTCTTCACCTTCGGCGAGGTGTACGACGCCGACGCCACCAAGCTCTCCCCCTATGTGCGCGAGACCGAGATGGACTCGGTGCTCGACTTCGCCTACCAGTCCACCGCGACGAACTGGGCGAAGGGGTTCACCGCGCAGGGCATGGCCGGCCTGTTCGCCGCGGATGACCACTACACGACGGCAGACTCCTCCGCCGCGGACCTGCCCACCTTCGTGGGCAACCACGACATGGGCCGCATCGGCTACCTGCTGGCCGGCTCCGACCGGCTCGGCGAGCGGACCGCCTTCGCACACGAGACGATGCTGCTGACCCGTGGCCAGCCGGTGATCTACTACGGCGACGAGCAGGGCTTCGCGGGCGACGGCAACGACAAGGACGCCCGCCAGTCGATGTTCGCCAGCCAGGTCCCCTCCTATCTCGACGACACCCTGATCGACGGCAGCCCCTACGGCGACGGCGAGCACTTCTCGACCGACGCCCAGCTGTACCCGCTGATCAGCGAGCTCGCCACGCTGCGCAACTCCACCCCGGCGCTCGCCACCGGCGCACAGATCGAGCTGCACGCGGAGGAGGGCGCCGGCATCTACGCCTTCTCCCGCGTGGACCGCGAGGAGCAGCTCGAGCACCTGGTCGCGCTGAACAACTCCCCCGAGGCGCGCACCGTCACCCTCACCACCCTCACCCCGGGCGCGAGCTTTACCTCGCTGTACGGCGACCACGCCCCGGTGACCGCCGCGGCGGACGGCACCGTCGAGATCACGGTGCCCGCACTCGGCGCCGTGGTGCTGGTCGCCGATGCGCCCGTCGTCGCCGCCGGTGACGCGCAGGCGATCACGCTCGATCTCGCCGACGGCGCGAAGGTCGAGGGTCAGGCACCGATCAGCGCCGACGTCACCGCCGACCGCTGGGCCGAGACCTCCTTCAGCTGGCGCCTCGCCGGCGAAGCGACCTGGACCGCGCTCGGCACCGCGGAGGACGACACCCCGCGTGTGTTCCACGACGTGAGCTCGCTGCCCGTGGGCACCCTGCTCGAGTACCGCGCGGTCTCCACCGACGCGGCCGGGGACCGGGTCGCGGACTCGACCACGGCCGTCGTCGGCGCGGACCTCTCCGCCGCCGGTTCCGAGGAGGGCCCGGGCGCGATCGACGAGCTGTCCGTGACGCTGCCCGGCTCGCATAATGCCGCGATGGGCTGCCCGGGCGACTGGCAGCCGGACTGCACCGCCGCCCAGCTCGCCCTGGATGCCGATTCCGGGAAGTACACCGGCACCTTCGACATCCCGGCCGGCGACTTCGCCTTCAAGGTCGCTGTCGGCGGGAGCTGGGACGAGAACTACGGCGCGGGCGGCGTGCCCGGCGGCGAGGACATCACCTATACCCATGAGGGTGGGCCGCTGACCTTCTGGTACGACCCGGCCACGCACGTCGTGCAGAACAGCGCCCAGGGTCCGTTCATCACCCTGCCCGGCTCCTTCAACGCCGCGCTCGGCTGCCCCGAGGACTGGATGCCCGGATGCATGCGCACCTGGATGCAGGATGTCGACGGCGACGGCGTGCACACGTTCACCACCGACGAGGTCCCCGGCGGGTCCTACGAGGTGAAGGCCGCTCACGGAGGATCCTGGGATGAGAGCTACGGCGTGGGCGGTGAGCCGGGCGGCGGCAATTACACCTTCTCCACCCAGGACGGAGAGATCGTGACCTTCACCTACGATCTGGCCACCCATCAGCTGACCATCGAGGCCGCCGATCCGCTGACCGCCGGCTCCGGCAAGCAGCTCGGCCACTTCGTGGACGCCGGCACCATCGCCTGGCCCACGAACCTGGTCACCGCCGGCGAGGACACCCGCTGGGAGCTGTTCACGGCGCCGACCGGCGGGCTCACCGTCGCAGACGGCGAGGTCACCGGGGGCGAGAGCCTCGGCGAGCTGACCCTGCGGGACGGCGGTCTGGAAGAGGCCGAGCTCGCCGGGCGCGGGCACCTGAAGGACTTCCTCGCGCTCGAGCTGCCGGCGCTGGACCGGGCAGTGCTCGAGGAGGCGCTGCGCGGTGAGCTGGCACTGGCCCAGTACGGCCCGGACGGGATCGAAGTCCTCACCGGGCTGCAGATCCCCGGAGTGCTCGATGATCTCTACGCGGGAGATGCCGCCGAGCAGGAACTCGGCGTGAGCTGGAGCGATGGAGTGCCCACCCTGTCGCTGTGGGCACCGACCGCCCAGAACGTGACGCTGCAGCTGCACGGCCCGGCGGAGGCGGCGGGTGATCCGTCGGCCGCTGATCCGTCGGCCGCTCGTGCCGTCGCCGCAACCGAGATCGCGATGGAGCGCGGAGCCGGCGGCGTGTGGGCCGCGACCGGCGAGGCCGACTGGACCGATCAGGCCTACACCTTCGCCGTGGACGTCTTCGTCCCCTCCCTCGGCGAGGTGGTCACCAACACCGTCACCGACCCGTACTCCGTGGGCCTGACCCTGAACTCGCAGCACTCGGTGCTGCTGGATCTCGCAGATCCACGCTGGGCGCCGGAGGTCTGGACCGACACCTCCGCCCCGGCGGTCGCGCAGTTCGCCGATCAGACCATCTACGAGCTGCACCTGCGGGACTTCTCCGCCGGTGACGAGGCTCTGCCCGAGGAGGTCCGGGGCAGCTATGCCGCCTTCGGGCACCCGGATTCGGCAGGGTCGGCACGGCTCGGTGAGCTCGCCGAGGCGGGCGTGACCACCGTGCATCTGCTGCCCACCTTCGATATCGCCACCATCGAGGAGGACCGCGCCGCGCAGGTCCAGCCGGATCTTCCGGCCGACGCCGGACCCTCCTCGACCGAGCAGCAGGCGGCGGTGACCGCTGTCGCGGACCAGGACCCCTACAACTGGGGCTACGACCCGCTGCACTACATGAGCCCCGAGGGCTCCTATGCGACCACAGGTCACCAGATCGGTGGTGAGCGCACCGCAGAGTTCCGCTCCATGGTGGGCGAGCTGCACGGGATGGGCCTGCAGGTGGTGCTCGATCAGGTCTACAACCACACCGCCGCGCACGGTCAGGCCGACACCTCGGTGCTGGACCGGATCGTTCCCGGCTACTACCAGCGGTTGAATCTCGACGGCGGGGTGGAGAACTCCACCTGCTGCTCGAACATCGCCACCGAGCACGACATGGCGCAGAAGCTCATGGTCGACTCCACCGTGCTCTGGGCCCGCGAGTACCACGTGGACGGATTCCGCTTCGACCTGATGGGCCATCACAGCGCCGACAACATGCTCGCCGTGCGCGAAGCGTTGGACGAGCTGACGCTCGAGGCCGACGGGGTGGACGGGAAGAGCATCTACCTCTATGGCGAGGGCTGGGACTTCGGCGAGATCGCCGGCAACGCCCGCTTCACGCAGGCCACCCAGGGACAGCTGGGCGGCACCTCGATCGGCACCTTCAACGACCGGCTGCGGGATGCCGTTCACGGAGGCAGCCCCTTCGATACCGACAAGCGCACCGTGCAGGGCTTCGGCAACGGCCTGTCCACGATGCCGAACGGGTTCGCGGAGGTGGGCGAGGAGGAGCAGCTGACCGACCTGCGCCACCGCACCGACCTGATCCGGATCGGGATGGCCGGCAACCTCGCCGACTACGAGCTGCTGAGCTCGACCGGGGAGGTGGTGCGCGGTGATCAGCTGGACTACAACGGCGCTCCCGCCGGGTACGCCACTCGTCCCGAGGAGACGGTCAACTACGTCGACGCGCATGACAACGAGGCGCTGTACGGCATGAACGTGTGGAAGCTGCCGCAGGATGCCACCCTGGAGACCAGGCTGCGGATGAACACGCTGTCCCTGGCCACGGTGACCCTGGGCCAGTCCCCCTCGTTCTGGGCGGGCGGCACAGATCTGCTGCGCTCGAAGTCGCTGGACCGCGACAGCTATAACTCCGGCGACCACTTCAACACGATCGACTGGACGAAGCAGACCAACGGGTTCGGCAACGGCCTGCCGCCGGAGGAGAAGAACGGCGAGGCCTGGGATCTGATGGTGCCGATGCTCGAGGATCCGGCGAAGACCCCGACCCCGGAGGACATCGGACTCTCGAGCGAGGTCACCCTGGATCTGCTGCGGATGCGCTCCTCCTCGACCCTGTTCACCCTCGGCGACGCGGAGCTGATCCGGCAGAAGGTCAGCTTCCCCAACGCCGGCGCCGACGCCACCGCCGGTCTGCTGGTGATGCGGGTCGACGACACCGTGGGCGTGGACGCGGATCCGGCGCTCGACGGGCTGGTCACCGTGTTCAACGCGACCGGTGAGCCGATCACCGAGGCCGTCGAGGGCATGGCCGGGTTGGACTACCAGCTGCACGAGGTGCAGTCCGGCGGCGCCGACGAGGTGGTCAAGCAGGCCACCTGGGATGCGGACACCGGCACCGTCACCGTGCCCGCGCAGACCGTCGCGGTGTTCGTGGCCCCGCATGCCGGAAGCGGTGGGGAGGATCCCGGTGACGGCGGCGGAGACAAGCCTGGCGACGGGGAGCAGCCCGGTGGCGGCGACGAGGGCGGGGAGCAGCCTGGCGGGGGCGATGATGGCCAGGCCCCTGGTGACGGCGAGGCGCCCGACGGCGGAGGCGAAGCTCCCGGTGACGGCGACTCCGTCGATGACGACGCTTCCGACTCCGGCACCGGCACCAGCACCGGCACCGGCTCGCAGGATGATCCGGCGGCCGACGGTTCCCGCGGGCCGCTCGCCCGAACCGGCCTCGAGGTCCTGCCCTGGGCGCTCGCGGCGGCGCTCGCACTCGGTATCGGCATCTCACTGACTGCGCGGGCCCGCAGCCGGGGGTGACGGACCCCGTCCCGATCAGGGGATCGCGCGCTCCACGCCCTTTCCGGGCCGCGGAGCGCGCACGCCCAGCGCCCGCCGCTCGCCGCTCGCCGCTCGCCGTCCGAATCTACCGCCACAGGAGTCCTCACGATCCGGGACGAGAACTCCGCGTGTCACGGTGAGGTCGCGGGCGCTGCGCAGTGGACAGATCTGGCTCTTCGCAGGTGAGGGGGTAGCTGCGGGGCGTGAGGTGGGCGCGTCGGTGCCGGGATAGACGTCGAGGTCTCCCGAAGATGGAAGTTCTGACGCTCACCGTCTGGAAGACCTCGACATGCCCAACGCTACCTTCGACAGTCCCGACCTGACGACCTTCGCCCGCCTCGGGGAGCTCGGTCTGGTCGTGGTCGGCCAGAGACTCACACCCGAACGGGCGATGCTGGAGTGCCGGCTCGTCGATGAGGACCCGTGGTGCCGGGCCTGCGGAGCACTCTCGACTTCGCGGGGCTCCATCTCCCGGTCCCTGGCGCATGAGCCGTTCGGCCACTGCCCTACGACTTTGCTGGTGCGGATCCGCCGCTACCGGTGCGACCACTGCGGAACCCACTGGCGCGAAGACACCACCACTGCAGCAGCTGAGCGGGCGAAACTCTCCCGGGGCGGGATCCGCTGGGCGCTGGAGACTCTGGTCATCGATCACCTCTCGATCGCGCGGGTCGCCGCTGGGCTGGGCGTCGCCTGGCACACCGCCAACGACGCCGTCCTGGCCGAGAGGAAACGACTGCTGATCGATGACTCGGCCCGCTTCGACGGGGTCCGCGTGATCGGCGTCGACGAGCACGTCTGGCGCCACACCCGCCGCGGCGACAGGTACGTCACGGTGATCATCGACC
Organism: Brachybacterium sp. AOP42-C2-15; assembly: GCF_052377065.1. NCBI lineage: Bacteria > Bacillati > Actinomycetota > Actinomycetes > Micrococcales > Dermabacteraceae > Brachybacterium > Brachybacterium sp. AOP42-C2-15. The sequence goes on along the minus strand of NZ_JBQSWK010000005.1, from coordinate 1,118 downwards.
TCACCCCCACCAGGGACAAGACCGGGCCGGCTCGGTTGCTGGACATGCTCGAGGGCCGCTCCAAGGCGGCGTTCAAGGCCTGGCTCGAAGCTCGCCCCGAGGCGTGGAAGGACCGCATCGAGGTGGTGGCAATGGATGGGTTCACGGGGTTCAAGAGCGCCACGAGCGAGGTCCTGCCCGGCGCGGTCGCGGTCATGGATCCCTTCCACGTCGTCCGCCTCGCCGGGGGCTCATTGGATGACTGCCGCCGCCGCGTCCAGCAGCAGCTCCACCAGCGTCGGGGCCGCAAAGGCGACCCCCTCTACAAGTCCCGCCGCACCCTCCACACCGGGATCAGCCTTCTGACCAACCGTCAATCCGAGCGCCTCAGCGCCCTGTTCGCGAGCGAGAAGCATGCGGCGGTCGAGGCGACCTGGGAGGTCTACCAGGCGATGATCGCCGACTATCGAGAACCCGCCAGGACCAGAGCCAGAGCGATGATGGAGAAGGTCATCGCGGCCCTCCGGGCGGCGGCCCCGGACGCCCTCGTGGAGTTGGGAAAGCTCGGCCGGACGCTGACCAAGCGCGCGGACGACATCCTGGCGTTCTTCGATCGCCCCGGCACCAGCAACGGCCCCACCGAGGCGATCAACGGCCGACTCGAACACCTCTGCGGTTCAGCCCTCGGCTTCCGGAATCTCACGAACTACATCGCTCGCAGTCTCCTCGAATCAGGAGGCTTCAGAAACCAGCTACACCCTCGCATGCGATGAGTCGGGACTGATGCGCGATCAGGTGTCAGCTGAGGTTAGGCCGCCAGGCTGACGGTCGGGTTCATGATGGCCTCGTACTCGATGGGGGTCAACCGGCCCAGACGGGCCTGTCGACGGCGACGGTGGTACGTCCTCTCGATCCAGGTGACGATTGCGATCCGCAGCTCTTCCCGGGTTCGCCATCGACGTCGGTTCAGGACGTTCTTCTGCAGCAGAGCGAAGAAGGACTCCATCGCTGCGTTGTCCCCGGCCGCACCGACTTTCCCCATCGATCCCACGAGGTGGTGACGGTTCAGAGCGTGCACGAATTTTCGCGACCTGAACTGAGATCCGCGGTCGCTGTTAAACCGAGTTCGGCTTAACAGC